>JALEGL010000007.1 GCA_022763185.1 bacterium
GTGGACTAACTTACAGTGGTTATCCCTTAGGTTGTGCAGCGGCATTGGCTAGCATATCCGTTTATGAAGAAGAGAACCTTGTTGAAAAAGCTGCAGAGAATGGGGTATATTTAGAAAAAAAACTTCATGAATGTTTAGATGGGAACCCGTGGTTAGGGGAAATACGAGGTAAAGGGCTTTTGCAAGTTATAGAGCTGGTAAGTAACACGGATACTAAAAAACCTCTTTCTCCTTGGAATGAAGAGTTAAGCAATGAAATGAAAGTTTTAAAACAAAAGCTATTAAGTCATGGTTTGTTTGTATTTGTAAGGTGGAATATGCTCTTTATAACGCCACCCTTATCTGTGTCGAAAAAGCAAATAGATCATGGTGTAAATATAATTAAAACCGCTATACATGAAACTCAAAGTCATTTTATGTTAGAATTATGTTTTTTAAAGATAAAGATTAAAGTTTATTTAAAAAGTTTTCAATAGTTTTTACATAGTTTTCGGTTTCTTCATACATGGCTAAATGCGCAGATTTTTCAAAAACATGCATTTTTGACTGTGTAACTTGATTGGCATAGATTTTTACACTTTCTGGTGTTGCTTCATCGTATCTGCCGCATAAAAATAGTGAAGGGATATTGATTTTTTTCAATTGGTCAACGCGTTCATAATCTTTTAAAACACCTGTTGGGCAAAACTCACTGGGTCCCCACATGTATTCATATTGCTCTAAGTTCGCATCTTGCATTGACTCAATTATTGATTTGGGCCATGGGTCTAATCTGCATGCAAATTGTTTATAATACTCCATAATGGCATTTTGATAATCTGGATGTTCAGTGGTGTTTTCTTTTTCATGTTTTTTGATTATATTTTGTATTGATTTTGGAAGTTTTTCAATTAATCTTTTTGCATCTGAATGCCAGTGTTGAACACTCAAGCATGGGCTTGAGAAAATGCCAGCAATAACATTGGGTAAATGGTTAGAAATTAAATAATCTGCTAGAATCATACTACCCCAAGAGTGGCCACATAAAGCCACTTGTTTAAAGTCAAAGTATTCAATCAATTGATTTAATTCTTTCACAAATCGTTCAATGTACCAATTTTTAATTAAGCCAGGTTTGTCAGAGCGTCCAACGTCAAGTTGATCATAGAAAATCACAGGTCTATTTTTGAAAAGAGGTGATAGAGTTTGCTCTAAATTAGATGGTGGAAAGCCTGGGCCACCATGAATAAAAATTAATGGAATTAAAGAGCCATTACTGTATTCTGAAGCATAGATTTTTCCTCCTGGGACGGTTATTTTATGTTGTTTTTTACTAGTCATTAAAATTTTTTCCATAGTAAAAGAAAATAAACATACTGATCAGCGGAAATCCACCAAAAACCAATGAAAAGACCCAAATATTAAAATAATTAACAACTAGTGATACTATAGGAACAGAAATAAGAGCAGTTTTAATAATGAAGTCTCTTGTAGCAACAGATAGACCAGCTTGTTCAGGAGTGTACTTGTTTATTACTAATTCAGCAATTAAGGGGAACCCTAAAGCTTCTCCAAATGACCAAATAGCAGTGCTTATAATAATGCCAAATTTTGTTAAAAGGTAAGGAGCTATTAAATAACCTAAGGAAGAAGTTATACACACAACAAAGACACGTTTGTTTACTGACCATTGAAAATAGCTCTTAGTGTTTAAGTAAGAAACGGTAGCAATAAGTACAGTGTTTACAAAAAATAATATGGCTAAAAATTGTTTTGCTGGTAAAGATTTTTTTAAATATAATAATGGAATTGCTGATATGTGAGAGTATATCGTAATGAAAAGAAAAACTATAAAAAAAACAATATGCGGATATTGTTTGAAAAAATGAGTAAAATTTATAATATTTACAGAATAATTTCTTTTTGTGTCACGCGGTTGGGTAGATAAAAGTTTATAAAGTAAATAAAGAAAGGTGATAAATAGCAGTGAAGTAATAATATCTGTTAATAGTAGTATGTTTTGATACTTTTCTAAATAGAAATATCCAATAATGCTAGAGGTCCCAAGGGCCAAGTTTGTAGTCATATAAGTTAGTGATGACATTTTAGAAATAGTGTTTCTTTTTGCTAAACCTTCAGTGACTCTGCTGACCATAATATTAACAGTACTTAAACCTGAGATGAAAAATATTATAGAAAGAACAATTATATGGAGAGACGTTTTTAAAATAATTGGGAAAATGCCACAAGAAACCAAAATGAATACAAAAACAAATGCTAAATAATAACGTTTTGAATCAAGTTGTTTCCCGAAAAAAGGTAATGTAAAAGCTGAAAACAACAACGAAATTGATTGTATAAAAGTAGATTGTAATGGAGATAGGCCGTAATCTTTTAATAATAATATTAGATAGGGAAAAATAAACGAAAAACAAGAGGATGCAAAAAATAGTATAAGAGTTAAAGGTATAACCACTCTACTATTAAAAAAAAACATTACTATTTTAAAATCATTTAGAAAGGTTTTTTAAAAAAAATTAAAAGCAAAAAATAATATATTTATGAAGCTAGGTGTTTCAAAAAAGCTTCTTTTTTCTTTTGTTCTTCTGTTTTAATTATTTTAGTAATTGGGCTTAATCTTTTTATATCATCTAGTTTGTCATATGCTGAGATATTTTTTAATAAGTTAGTATAAATTTCTTTTGTAGATTTCATTTCTTAGCCTTTCCTATATGTGCTGTACTGTACGGTTAAATTACAATAAATGTCAAGTGAAAGGTCCAGATTTTTGAGGGAGAGAAGTGAATAAAGTGCATGTGGGAAGTAAGGTTAGTGTTTCATTAACGGGAACTTACTAATTTTACTGATATATAAGTCAATTTCATTAAAGATAGCGCTTCCTAATGCTGTAAATGTACAGTTTTTTTTAATTTGATCAGTTGATACGTTAATCCTAAGAATTAAAGTTTTTAGTTCTTCGAGTAAATATTCTCTTAGACAGTTGGACATAGAAAAAAAGTCTTTTTCTAAAAATCTTAAAGCTGTAGCAGATTCATATACGTGAGCCATTATTCCATGAAAGCTTCGGATAGCTTCTCTCTCTTCCCATCTTGCACCTGAATAAACGAATTTTGATTGATTATCTAAAATTTTATCACCACTAATAAATACTTGAACGATTTGATGTGCGCATTCATGAGCAATATCAATTACAAGTCTTTCGTGTGCTATTGGGTCAGTTTTGTCTATAAGGGAAAATAAAATTAGACCTTTTGCTTGATGTGTACTTAGGCCAATTCTTTCAAAATTTATATTCCCAACACTTTTTATAGACATTATTTCTTTTATCAAATGGTCAAAAATTACCTTTAACCATGGATGAAGAGCAAATAAACTTTCAATGGCTTTGTTTATACGAGGAGTAAAGTTTTGTTTTTCCATTTCTTGTGTGGTGCTAAATGTTATACGAAAACTTTCTTCTGATGTAAGGTCTGTGTAACCTTCATGACTCTCAAGAACTTTCCTTAAAGATTCAATAGTTTTATGTTCATCTAAAACTTTGCCAGTATAAGGCCTTTTAAAGTGTTTTTGTAGTCTGTCAATATCTCTGTGATAGCACATCCAAGGGGAAAAACTTTTGAAGTTTTTATTAAGATCTTGGTTGGTTTTTTCTAATATTGAAGAATGCATTTTTTGGCTAAGTTCAGGTACTTTTTCAGACAACTTTTGCCCTAAAAGCCATTCAAACTCGTCAAAACTATAGTTATTGGAGATCATTTAAACTTGACATAGCATTTATATTTTGAAATTTCAAACTAAGAAAAGACGTGAAATTGAAGTTATATAGATATATTTTTTTTCTGACTATAAAAGTTTTTTTAAGTACTGCGCTTGCACATACTTATGTAAGGCCGCTTCCAAGTATGCCAAAAACAGTGATTCCTCCTTTAGCAGTTGATATATTCTCTTACTCTTTAGTAAGTAAGGTCCATGCGACATTGTTTAAGTTAGATGAAAATAAAAAACCGATACCCAACTTGGTTAAAGACTTTAAAGTCAGTCAAGATGGATTGATATATACATTTTATTTGAAAAAAGTATTTTTTCATAATGGAAGATTGTTAGAAAATGAGGATATAAAAAAATCTCTTGAGTATGCAATAACTAAAAGAGCTATAAATTATGAATACTTTAATAAGATTAAAGGCTATGATGAATTTATTGCAAATAAAACGCATAAAATTGAAGGAATAATTCTGCCAAAATTAAAAAACCAATTAATAATTAGACTTAAAATAGCTGATTATAAATTGATACATAAACTGTCAGATGTCACTTTTTCAATTTGGGATGCTAAGCAAGAAAAGCCAATTAATGGTTTAGGAGACTTTAAAATCTCTTCATGGAAAAACAATGTTGAAATTAATTTAGACTACGTTGGACAGAAAACAAGTGGTTCAGTAAAAAAAATTCGTTTAGTAAAAAAGAGTAAACGTGATGCAATAGAAGGCTTTAAAAGAAATAGTTTTGATGACTTATTTTTTTACCCTATTTTTAAAAAAAATGTAGAAATTCTTCGTGAATTTGCTCACATACAAAAAACTTATTTTCCAAGAACATATTATTTTGCCGTAAACAGCAGAAGGATAAAAAATAAAAGAGTTAGACAATTAATTTTGCAAAGGATTAACGTAAATGATTTAGTGAAACGCTGTTTTTATGGTGAAAAACCCACAAACACAATTATACCTCCGGGTTTTTTGGGTCACGATTCTTCTGATTACGGTGCAAAAATAAATCAACAGCAGGCTAGCAGTTCAGAACAAGACTTGTTAACTTCTATAAGTGTAAAAGTGATTATTTCAGAAGCTATTGGGTCTGAAAAATGTATCAAGTCTTACCTTAATGATTTGTCAAATAGTACAACAAAAATAATATTTAACGTGGAAATATTGCCTATAAGCAATGTTGCAAAAAGTTGGATCAATAATAGTATTGATGCTTATATAGCATATGCTGAAGGAGAAAGTGCTATGAATTATTTTGGCAACTTTTCCCCAGGGTCTAGTTTCCCTTTAGGATTAATTGAAGATGAAAAATTTAACTCTATTTTTTCTAAATATATGTCTGAAAAAGATGATTTTAATAAATTACAATCCGTTAAAAAATTAGAAAATCATATTAAAAGTAATATGACATTTAAGCCATTGTTTCATCCGGATGTTTTTTTTATCTATTCAAAAAAATATAAAAAAATTAAATTCTCTTTTGAGTCGATAAGTAGTTTTGAAGTTAAAAATCTGAGTTTAGCTAATAAATTATGAAAACGTCTTCTAAAAAAGTAAAAAATATATTTCTTTTTAATAGTTTTATAATAACATTGCTTTTATTGGGGTCTACTTTTATTGCGTTTTCCTTTCAAAAAGATAAAAGAGTTAACTAAAGAGGTTTTGTTAACTAGTGCTCAGGATGTGGCCAAGTCATTAGATATTCATGTAAAAACTAAAAATTTTTATAGAATAAAAGAAATTATAGAACAGTCTATTTTAA
The DNA here is from genome assembly GCA_022763185.1 of bacterium. NCBI lineage: Bacteria > bacterium. Next base: position 5,530 of record JALEGL010000007.1, read on the forward strand.
GTGAAAAAGTAGAGTTTTTATTTATTGAAGATAAAGAAAATAAATTGCCTTATATTTTTAATTATCCTCAATATGAACGTTCGTATGTTTCGGAACATTGTTTTGGAAGCCTGGAGAAAGTAAAAATATATTATAATCAAGTTAATATTGCGGACTTAAAATATTGTTATAAACAGCAAACTGTATGGAACATTTCATATATTTTATCTAGTTTTATATTATTGTTTTTAATTCTATTTCCATTTTTATATTTTTCTCTTAAAAAATGGTTTGAATATCAGCATAAAGATATTTTTATTCTTTTAGGTGATTTGGATGAAGTAAATCCGAAGGAACCATTTTTAGATTTAAACAATAAAAAAAATATTACTTCAAGTGAGTTTTTATCAATTTATGAAAAACTTTCTCAATTGTTTGAAGATTTGAAAAGTGCACAAGGTACCTTAGAAAAAAAGAAGCTAGATTTTGAAAAATATAAAGCAGCCCAACAGATCGCCCATGATATTAGATCTCCATTAACAGCGCTTAATGTTGTTATGAAAGATCTTGCGAGTTTGCCTGAGAACTCTAGAGTTTTATTAAGGTCATCGATACAAAGAATACAGGATATTGCCAATAATCTTGTTAGTCAAAGTAGTGACATATTAAAAGATGAAGAAAATTTAGAAGAAAACAATTTAGAGTCAAGTCTTCTATTACCAATATTAGAAGAAATAGTTTCTGAAAAACGTTATCAACTAAGAAGCAAAGCAGGAGTCAGTATAACTTTAGATGGTGAAAAAGCTTATGGTTTGTTTGCAAAAATAAATGATTCTTCATTGAAACGTATTATATCAAATTTGATTAATAATAGTGTGGAAGCGTTTGAGCAGTCTGGAGAAGTTGTTGTTACTGTCAGTGACAATGAAAAAAATAATAATGAGGTTTTGCTAAGTATAAAAGATAATGGAAAAGGTATTTCAAAAGATATCTTACCTAAACTAGCACAAAGAGGTGCTTCATTTGGTAAAGAAAATGATAAAGAATCAGGGTCAGGTTTGGGCTTATATCATGCAAGAGCTAATGTAGAGCGATGGGGTGGTAGATTTTTCATAGAATCTGAAGAAGGTAAAGGAACAGAAGTTAAGCTTTATCTTCCAAAAGCCAAAGCACCCATTTGGTTTGTGCCCACAATTCATCTTAAAGGTATTAAAAATATTGTTATTTTAGATGATGATGAGTCGATTCATCAAGTATGGGACAGACGTTTAAGGAAATATATAGATCAGTATGCAATTAATTTGCACCATGCCCGTAGTCCAGAGGATTTTAAAAAGTTAACAGAGGGTCAGGAAAACCTATTATGCTTATGTGATTATGAGTTGTTAGGTTTTGAAGAAACCGGTTTAGATTTAATTGAAGACAATGGTTTAGAAGGTGTATCTATCTTGGTAACCAGTAGGTATGCTGAAGAAAAAGTACAAGAGCGATGCGAAAAAATGGGTGTGAAGCTGATTCCCAAAACATCAGCGGATCTTGTACCTTTTAATATAGAGGAAGATCAAAGAAAAGCACGGTATGATGCAGTATTGATTGATGATGATCCACTGATTCACAGTGTTTGGAACATGAGAGCAAAAGATACGGATAAATCAATTTTGACGTTTAAAGATCCTAAAGTGTTTTATCAAAAGGTTGATGAAATTTCGAAGCAAACACCTATTTATATCGACCAGAATTTAAGTGATGGTCAGTTAGGGACTGAAGTGGCAAAAACGATTGTAAGCCTTGGCTTTAAAAAATTATATTTAACTACTGGAGAAGAAAAGAGATCAATTAAAATACAATTGCAAGATGATGCGAATGTTTTTGTTGATATTGTTGGCAAAGATGTGCCTTGGGACTGAAATGACTTGGTGTAAAACAAGCTGGTTTAGAGGTATTTGATGTATAGCTAGAAGCTGTACAAATATTAGATAATTTAATGTTCATTTCTTGGACACAATTATTATATTCAATGCAAAAAAACTTCTTATGAGTATGTTGTGTCGTTAAAAAAACATAAGTTTAAGCTTTTATATTTATTGAGTATCTAGGCATAAAATTTGAATAAGATATACGGTTTGGTTCAATCGTGAAAACAGTGAGTAAAAAAATAGAACATTTAGGGATAAAAACAGATTTGATGCTTAATGCTTTTTCGGGTCTTGTTGAAGAAAAAGATAACTATACTGTAATAAAAACCATGAGTAACCCAGAGTCTTATTGGGGGAACTATCTGATTTTTAATCAAGCTCCTCAAAAAGGAGACTATCAGCGTTGGTGCACTATTTTTGATCAAGAATTTTTTTATTATTCTCAAAAACATCACTATGCGTTTACTTGGCTGGATCAAAATATAATGAAGCCTAATACTGAAGAATTTGAGAGCCATGGTTTTAATTTAGAAACCAATCAAGTCATGCGTTTGGATCAGTTTAATCATGACACAAAATTCAATGATGTTATTGAGATAAAGTCATTAAAGTCTGACCAAGAATGGAACGATACCCTAGAGCTGCAAATTTTGTGTTCCGTTAGAGCGCATGCAACGCAATCAGATAGAACATTTAAAACGGAACAGTTTAAGCAATACAGAACAATGTCTCAACAAAATAGGGGCCATTGGTACGGTGCCTATATTGGGAATAAGCTGATTGCAGATTTAGGGATATTTCACAATAACAAAATAGGACGTTATCAAGCTGTAGAAACGCATCCTGACTTTAGAAATCAAAATATATGTAAAGCAATGATCAAAGCCTGCGGTGAAATGGCTATTGAAGAGCATAAGTTAAAGTCATTGATCATTGTTGCGGATGAACATGACTATGCTAAAAACATCTATACGTCTGTAGGCTTTAAGTGTGTGGAATACTATCAATCTTTAACATGGTGGCAAGGTAAGTAAGTTTTTTATGTGTTATTTAAAGAAAATTTTAAAAATATCTTTGCCCAATGTTATTGGCTTAGGCTCAAAGTTTGTCTGTGATTTGATCAATATTTTTTGGATGGCTCAGGTGAGTACGGAAGCTGTTGCTGGAGTTGTTACGGTGACCATGATTACTTGGATGGTGATTGTTTTTGATGACATGTTTAAAGCAGGAGCGGTATCGATTGTATCAAGAAATTACGGCGCTCAAAAATACTCTAAAGTAAAATCGTACATCTTTCATTTACTGGTATGGAAGACACTGTTTATTGTTTTATTTGTAGGATTTGTCTTAATTTTATTAGGGCCCATTTTGGATTTATTTGTCATCAGCGATGTGAAAGCGGCAGCTTACAACTATGGTTTGATTCGTATTGCTACATTGCCGCTTCAGTTTTTGCTATTTTCAACAGTGTCATGTCTAAACTGTTTAGGAAAAGGAAGTTTGGCTATGTATCCTCCCCTTATTGCTAATATCATTAACTTGCTGTTGGACCCTATTTTTATATTCAAGAAATCTTATGGTCTTAATATAGGCCTGGGCTTGAATGAAAGTGGTGCTGCCTTAGCAACAGCAGTATCTTTCTTAATATCATCTGTGATTGGATGGGTTATTTTAGCCAGACATTCACGCAGTATAGGAGCAGAGGACTATGATAAAAGTTTCAGTACTCAAAAAATGCTCAACATGCTTAAAATTGGTTATCCTGTTGGGATAAGAAACTTTATACGTCACGGAACCAACTTGTTTCTTCTTAAAATAGTGGCCTTGTACGGAACCGTTCATATTGCTGCATATGGGACCGTAGGCAGAATGATGGGTGTGTATTATGTGCCTATTTTGGCATTTATAATGGGGGGTACGGCATTGATTGGCCATGAAATAGGAAGAAAAAGTCAAGACGGTATACAGCACATATCTAAAACTATTTTTTGGTGCATGTGTTTGATTATGGGAGCCTTACTGTTGTTTAACATTGTCTATGGCATTGAACTGATTCAGTTTTTTAGTCAAAGTGCTTTGGGTGTAGAGTCATCTTATAAATTACTGGTTTTTGGTATGCTGGGATTTTTATTTATCGCCTTGAGTGCACACAAGTTGGCTCAAATAGCAGCCAGTAAAAACCTCAATAAACTGTTTCATGCTGTGGCACTGTCTAGGCTGGGAGTGCAAGTGCCCTTGGTCATTATGTTTGCATTTGTTTTGGAGTTACCCATAGGATATATTTGGCTTAGTTTCCCCATAGCTGACTTTGCTGAGATGGGATATTTGAATTTCTTTAAGTGAAGGTTGTGCAGTGAGTAGCTTAATTTTTTTCATTATTGCTTCGTTTATCGGCTTTAAGCTGCTTTTATATTGCTTCCGGCCAAAAGCCACACAAGAACAAATCAATCAATTGCAAGACCTTGTAGATAAAAATAATAATTATTGGTCTTCGCCACGCTCAGTAGAGTTTTGGTGCAATGTGTTTGAATATTCTTTTGAAAGACTTACTCAATGGCAAGCTACAAATTTACTTGTGCATTTAAAAGAAGAAAATAATTGGGCGAAGATTAAAGTGGAAGAGCAGAAAAAAAAACCGGAAGAAGGAGATTATATTTCAGCCAGTGATTTTCAATCGTATCATTTTTGTAATTTTGCTCTTTACCTGAAATATCAAGGTAAAGCGTCACAAAATGTTTATGATTTGTATAGAGGAAATAGAGCTCAGGATACAAACTATGCAAGAAGTAAAAACTACCGCAGCCGTCAAACACCTTACATGTTAAGAAAATTAAGAGAACTAGATCCCTCAATTGATTACATTGAATGGTTAGATCAAGATAAGAGTGACTTTATACAAATAAACGGTAAGTATAAACTTTATGGTAAAGCCGACGCATTGGTTTATCACGATAATGGAGACGTTTCTGTTTTAGAGTACAAATCAAAGGAAGGTTCTTTTAGAGACAAAGCCTATAAAAGTTCTATTATGCAAGTTTCTGCGTATTATAACATATATCAAAATGCCCATAATTTATCCGATAAATTATTCATTATATATCAACGGCCCAACAACTATATCAAAGCTTATCAATATAGCTATGCATCTGTAAGCAAAGCATTTGAATGGAATGCTAAGAGAATTTTTTCTATAAAAAACAAAAGCTACAAAGTCTATGCAAAATATAAAGATAATAAATGTCCCAGCTGTGGGTATAGAAATTATTGTAATTCAATTTTTAAAGAGGAAAATAAAGGAAATAAAAATTTTGTTCAGTGAAAGTAAATTAGATAGTCGTATAAAATTTGCATTAAGTTGGCTTGGGACAATTAAACAGTCTATTTTGGATGTTTATTATTCTCTTGAAGAATTCGACTTAAAGTCGAATTTATCTGAAGTGACAGAAGCAGATAGAAATACTGAAAAACTATTTAGACAAACGATAAGGGACCTTTTTCCTATGGATGGAATCATTGGTGAAGAGTATCCAGAACATAATTTTGAGGGAGAGGGTTACACTTGGACAATTGATCCCATAGACGGAACGAGAGCTTTTGTTCATGGAGTACCATTTTTTGGGACCCTGATTGGACTTTATAAAAATGGAGAGTCAATTTTTGGAGTTAGCGCATATCATGCCTTAAATGAAGTGATTTATGGGGTGAAAGATGAAGGAACGTTCTGGAAACATGATTCAATGCCAGATTTTCAAAGAGTCAAAGCTTCAAACATGAAACATTTAGAAGATGCAGTACTTTTGATCTCTGGAGAAGAGTATTTTAAAACTTATGGTCATAAAAAATTATTAAATTCTTTAAAAAATAAAGTGAAACTAACAAGAACGTGGGGTGATTGTTATGGTTATTGTTTATTGGCCAGAGGAAAGGTTGATATTATGATTGACCCTGTTTTACAGCAATGGGATGTGGTGCCGCTTAAAATAATAGTTGAAGAAGCAGGTGGGATTTTTAAAAGTGTAGAGAAGGGAAAATCTAGTATTAATACCAAAAGTGCTTTTTGTTTTTCTAATAGCCTACAAGAACTTATTATTTGAAGAGAGATTCAAGGTGAAGCATGAAAAATAAAAGACTTAATTTAGATGAATACTCACTAAGGAATATCAAAAAAGAGGATGTTGACGCTTATTTGAACTATTTTTATAGTTCACCCAAGGGTTACATTGAAAGCTTAGGTGTAGATCCAGATAAACGACTACCTGAAGAAACAATGAAGGCTAATTTCCTTGAACGTTGTAAAGATGCGCAAAAGGATCAAAGCACTTGCCCAGTACTAGCTATTGTAAAAGATGATCAAGCAGAGGGTATCCTTTTACTCAATTGTTTAAATGAAAAAGATGCACATTTTCATGCGCATATTTTTGATCCAGACTTACGTAGAAAAGGCATTGTGACCAAACTAGGGCCAGAAGCATGTACATTATTTTTTGAACGTTTTAAGCTGGAGAAAATAATTTTTAGATTTCCTGCTAAGCATACGGGTAATATAACGATTTTAGAAAAAATGGGCTTAAAACTTATCAGGGAAGAAAGCTCTAAAGATTACAATAGTGAAAGATGGCATTGTTCTGAAAGTATATGAATTAGCCAAAAGTAATATAAGAGAATTTATATGAACAAAAAAATTAATGGCACAAAAGTACTTTTTAAAAAATATATTTGAAAATAGGGCATTAAAAAAATGAAAAGTGTCTGGTGTTTCTCTTAGGCTCAGTACATTAAATCATTGTATTTATCTGAATAACCCGATTGGTGCCTTAAATGAGTTACTTAATCATAATGAAGGTTATTTAGCTTGATAGACTGTCTAAAAACTCTTTGCTGGGTTCGCATTCAGTTGAAATATCCACAAGAACTTGGCTAAATTCTTCTTGAAGTAAAAGCCTTCTTTGACCATAAAACATATGTGTAGGCTCTTCAACAACATTATAGCCTAACTCTTGGGCTTTTTTAAAAACAGAATCAACATCAGCCACGGTAAAGGTCAGCATTGTTCCAGAGCATTGGCTATGCAGCTGTTGAGGTATTATTTTTGAATCTTTGGTTAAAATGCCTAATTCAAAACCATTGGCGCTTTTTAAGTGAATAAACCAATCACTGTTAAACTCAACATTAAACTCCAGGAGTTCACAAAAAAACTGTTGAGATTGAATGATATCTGTGGATAGTAGATTTGGAAAAAATCTGTCAAAGGTCATGTTGGCTCCTTGATTGTGTGCAATTATTAAGACCGGCTAGATTTATGGGTGTTGTTTATGTTTTTGGTTTAGAAAACGTGGTGTATCTCTACTTTTTTTTAACAATCAACTGTGCTTTTTAAGTATAAAAAAACCCGCATGAAGCGGGTTTTTTTGTGGGTTGAATTATTAGATTAAACCTTAAGCATTTTCGTACTTGGATAACCTTGATTCTAATTCTTTGATTTTGTCATTGAGTGTACTGATATGGCCTTCAATTTGATTGATGTGGGTCAGCTCTTTTACGGATTTTGAAACATGCTGGCTCAGATGCTCATTGAACTCGTCTTCAATGCTGTTATGATTGGTTACATTTTTCAGTAAAGACTTGCCTTCTGTTTTGCTGAGTTCACCATTATTGACCAATTGATCAATGTATTTTTGGGCTTCTAATTTTTGTTCTTCTTCTGAATTGGTGCCTAAAACAACATAACGGTGCATAAAATCTGCAATTGAGCCTTTGCCCTTGCGGATAAGGTCTCTTAAAAGGCTTTTAGGTAGGTTGGATTGAGTATTTTTTTCTTGTTCCACCAAAATCTGGGTAAAAATAACCGAGGTGACATCATTTTTAGTTTTATTATCAATAACTTTAACGTCTTCATCTCTTTTGACCATGCTGGCAATATCATCCAAAGTGATATAGCAGCTCTCAGTTGTGTCATAGAGCTTGCGATTTTGGTACTTTTTTATGATGCGTTGTTCTGTGTTTTCGTTTTTCATAACTTCCTCAGTTTTTGTATTAGGGCTTATATTTCAATAACTTACTTTGCGTTTCTAACATTTTGCGTCAGTAATTGCAAGTTTTTTTTCTGTTTGAGTCATTATAGGACGGATTTTTTGAAAAGCAAAAAAAAGGCCTAAATTATTATTAAAATTTAAGCCCTTATAACTAACAATTATAATTAAGCTTGCTTATGAGCAATGGCTTCAATTTCTACCAAAACATTTTTGGGTAAGGTTTTAACCGCTACTGTAGAGCGGGCAGGTTTGGCTTGGCCTAAGTACTCTTCATAAACGCCATTGAGTTTTGGAAACTCAGCCATATCAGTAATGAATACAGTGGCTTTAACAATATGATCAAACGTGCAGCCAGATTGTTCAAGCACAGCTTTGAGGTTCTTAAACACTTGATGCGCTTGTTCTTCAATGGTTTCACCCACGATTTCACCGGTTTCTGGATGAAGAGGGATTTGTCCTGAGCTAAACACCCAATCCCCCAAAGCAATGGCTTGAGAGTACGGGCCAATGGCGGCTGGGGCTTTTTCTGTGAAGATAACTTGTTTTGACATCTGTAATGTTCTCCTTTTTTAATGTAGTTTTAAGTTAAGTGTTAAGCTTGCCAATAAACGGCAAGTTTCTGTATTGTTCAGCAGCATCAAGGCCATAACCAACAACAAAATGGTCATCAATGGTAAAGCCTAGATAGTCAATGGTCACGTCTTTTTTTCTCCGGCTGGGTTTAGATAATAGGCTGCAAATCTTTAGGGATGCGGGATTTCTTAAACGCAGGGCATCCAATAAAGCGCTTAAGGTATTGCCGGTATCAACAATATCCTCAACAATCAAAACATGTTTGTTTCTGATATCAAAAGACAGGTCTTGAATGATCTGTACCACCCCGGAAGACTCTAAATCATTGCCGTAGGAAGAAATGCGCATAAAATCAACCCGGATATCATCATCAATGGCACGAATAAGATCTGAAAAAAATAAGATAGAACCTTTTAAGATACAGACGCAGAGTAACTCCTGGCCAGCATAATCCTGGGCAATTTTCTGACCCAAGTCTTTAACTTTGTCATGAATATCTGCTTGGGTGATGTAGGGCTCTACTTTGGAAAAAAATGATGTCATAAAGATCTCTCCTCTATCATGTTAATCAGCATTTTGGCCAACTTTGGTCCAGCATCTTGGGCTAAATCAAGCACATGCTCATGATCAATAAGGTCATTCTTTATGCCTGCACCATAGTTGGTAATCATGGAAACACCAAAAACTTCAATGCCCATGTGTCTGGCCGCAATCACCTCACTGACGGTGGACATACCCACAGCATCTCCGCCCCATTGATGAAACATTTTGATTTCAGCGGCGGTTTCAAAATTGGGGCCTAAAACGCCAACATACACGCCTTGATGCAAGGTTAAACCAAGTTTTTTGGCTTGTGTCAGCGCAATCTCTCCCCAAGATGAACTGTATGGGCAGGTCATATCAAAAAACCTTGGGCCTAAACTGGCTTCATTTTTACCCATGGCCGGGCTGATGCCTTGAAAGTTGATGTGATTGTTGATCAGCATAAAATCCCCAGGTTTGTAGCTTGGGTTGAGTGAGCCGGCGGCATTGGTGACAAAAACGTGCTTAACGCCAAGACTGCCTAAAGTTCTTATGGGGAGCACCACTTCTTGGGCAGAACAGCCTTCGTACAAATGCTTTCTACCTCTTAAAAAGGCCACTTTTTTTTGACCAACTTGGCAAAAAGCAATGATGCCTTTATGGCCTTCCACCTTGGGAGGGGTGAAGCCTGGAATTTGATCAAAGCGAATTTCTTTTTTTATTTCTAAGTCGTTTAAGGCTTCGCTCATGCCAGAGCCTAAAATAACAGCAATGTCAGGGGTAAAGTTACCGCACAGATCTTTTAAGCTTTGCGCGGCTTGTTGAATTTGATGGCTGTCAGCATTCATCATGATGGTGTATTTTCCTTTTCTTGTAACTCCGTTATAAGTTTATCTGCTTTACTGGTGCCTAGACGACTTGCGCCTGCTGCAATCAATTGTTTAGCAAAGCTAAGTTTGCCAATACCACCACTGGCTTTAAGTTTTAAGTTTTTACTTGAGGATGCATACATTAAGGCAATGTTCTCGACGCTGGCGCCAGCTTGTGAGAATCCGGTAGAAGTTTTGGCGTAATCAATCTGGGCAGCATCTAAAAGTGAGCACAAGCTGATGATATGTTCAGGTTGAAGGTAGCTGGTTTCAATAATGGCTTTTAAGCATATTTCTGGTGCTGCAGCTCTGATCATGCACAACTGTTCAAAGGTGCTTTGAATATCTTGTGTTTCAATGAATTGAGAATAGTTGATGACAAAATCAACTTCATCACAGCCTTCAGAAACCAAAGCTTGGATGCTTTGTGTTTTTAAAACTAATGAACCACTGCCAAAAGGAAAGTCAGCAACGGAACATACTTTGACCGAGCTGTTTTCTAGATGTTTTTTAATTTGTGGGACAAAGTAGGGAGGAATACACACACTGGCACAGCCATGCTCCAAGGCAAAGTTGCATAAGTTTTCAACTGTTTGGCTGGAAAAGGGCGGAGACAAATAAGTTGCATCAATATACGATGCTAAGCTTGGGGGGGTTAAGTCATCAAGCTTAATGGCTGTGTTGTTTCTCAAATCCGGAAGATCTATGCCTGCATGTTTAATTATATCTCTTTGTTCAGAAATAAGTTGAGAAGAAAATTTTGCAGCACTGTTTTGCATAACTTGGTAGAATAAAGCATGTCTCATTTTCGACTGCAAATCACAATGATTTTTTTCAATGTTTTTTTAATTTTTGCGGCAGCCTATGTCCAGGCACAAAGCTTTATGCCGCAAGAAAAGCCATTGTTTAAGCAGTTCAGTTACAAAGTAAATGAACGAATCAGGGCCGTTGATGTTGTAAAGACACATAATAAAGATTTTATTCTATTGCTGGTCCGTAAGGGACAGTATCCCAATTGGCATTACACGCTAAGATTGCTTAGCTTTGAGCAGCAGCAATGGATAAAGCATTATGAATATTCTATTGCAAAAGATATTTTACATTATTCCAGTGTGGCTTTGGCCAAAGGAGAAACAGGAATTGTTTTTTGGAATGATCAAAAGCTTGTTATGCACACCAGTAGGCAAGGCGCATGGCATGATCATCAGGTGATAGAGTGGAACAATGAAGGTGAAAAAGGCAGTGCGATCAGTCGTAGAAATGAGCCGGTGTATGTGTCTGTTCTGCATGATCAACAAAGTTTAGCTTTATTCATGGATCAAGAGCTTAAACGATTCAATATGGCGCAGGATCAAATAAAATTAGATCGGGTCTATAAGCCAAAACTACCCCTGTATGTTTCAAGCAGTGAGCATGCTTTGCCTTTGGAGTTTCAATTTTCTGCCAAACAGTCTGTGTACTACCCACAGCTTGTCAAAGGTCTGTATAAAAATAAAGAGGCCTTATTTTTTTCCTGGGTTGATCAAGTCGATGTTTTTTCCTGGGATGACGGCAAACATTTAAAGCATTTTAATTTTAATCAACTCTCTGAACATGAGAGAGACTCAGGCCAAGCCATGAGTACGCTTAAAATACTTGATCTCAACGGAGATCAGCAGATGGATTTTATTCTAAATATTTCTTTAGGAAGCCCCACTCAAATGAAGTCCAGAAGCAGTGTCCATTATGGTCAAGCCAATGGAGAAGTGAACATGAAAGGCGTAAAATTTAATGCCGATGCAGACAGAGCTTCTGGCTTGATTGCCTATGATTTAAATAAAGATCAACAATATGAGTTTGTCAGTGCCTCAGGCCAGTTTAATGTCTGGAGTATTTTAAAGGCCTTAACCAAGCGGCAAGTGGACATAACGTTCTCCATTTATGATGGCAATGTTATGCAACAATTTGGGCCGGCCATCTCGCAAAAAAAGCTCACCTTTGGTTTTAATCTGAATGATCTCAACCTTGAAGGAATTTTGCCGGATATTGACCATGATTTTAATGCCGATGGACTCAACGATGTGTTTTATGCACAAAATAATCGTAAACTCAGTGTGATTTTACAAAAACAAAACCAACCCAAACATTTTGCCAGTCAAGGAGTGGGTGACTATGAAGTGAATATTCCAAAACATTACCGTCTGGGTGATTTTAACGGTGATCAAAAAACCGACGTCATCTTGTTCAGCACCAAGCCTAAGAAAAATAAAGTCATCACCACATTGATCAATAAGCTTTAAGCTTTTTAAAGATCATGTTATAGGCCAGCTCATGGTAAGCGTAGATCAAATCAAAAAAGTTTTAGAAGACAGTTTAACCAATGCTAAAGTTACTGTGCATGACATGACTGGCACCAGTGATCATTTTCAAGTGCAAGTCGTGTCCAGTGACTTTGAGGGTAAAAACGCGGTTCAACGGCATAGAATGGTTTATGACTTATTTGGTACAGATGTGGGCAATGCCATTCATGCGCTTTCAATAAAGGCTTTAACGCCTGACGAAGTTTGAGTCATTCAAACATCAATACCTTTTAAAACCGTTTAAATTAAATGTTAAATGCTGTCACCTTGAGCAATAACGCCACCTTTGATGACGTTTTTAGCGCCTACGCTGTTGTGGCCAGCTAATATTGTTCCTTTCATGAGAACACAGCCGTCTTTTAAGGTGCAATGTGGGCCAATGAAAATCTCATTCATGTCTATATTTTGACCAAGCGTGCTGCTGGGATGAATCCAGCTGTTTCCTTGATGTTGATAATCCTTAAAATAGTCAGATAGCCATGGACTCTCTTCAATCAAACGCATGCATTGTATGTGGGCTGTTGAGTAATAACGCAGCTCTCCTACATCAATCCAATGGTCTTGTTCATTGACATGGGCATAGACCGGCAGTTTTTTTTCAATCAACCGTGAATAAACATCTCTATTGATGCAGAAAAATTCTTTGTCTTTGGGCATATGATCAAAAATTTTCTGATTAAAAATGTGAATGCCCGTAAAATGGCCATAAGAGCTGGTGGCCGGATTGTTTTGATGCGGGGTGATTTCCGTAAGTCTTTTAAACTGATTGTACCCCACTTTGCCATAAGCTTTTTTAGGCGGGGTTAACACCATGGTGGCCAAGGCCTGATTTTTTTTATGCTCATTGATGGCAGCATGCAGGTCTATGGTGCTGATAAAGTCACAGTTGATGACCATAAAATCAGCATCTTTTTCTATGAAAGAGGCCATGTTTGCAATACCTCCGCCGGTGCCCAGGATGCTTTCTTCAAAAAAAAGCTCAATGGGCAGCTTTTTGTCCAGAATAAACTTTTTCAATACATTTTGGTGATAATGGGTATTCATGGCCAGCTGTTCAATACCAAAAAAATTGAGATAAAATTTTTGGAATTCCAGTAAGGTGCTATCAAAAAAAGGAACCAAGGGTTTGGGTAGCTTATCGGTTAAGGGTTTCATGCGGGTGGACAGCCCAGCTGCTAGAATAAAAGCTTTCATGTTTGATACAGCTCTTTTCTTGCCAATAATTGTGCAATGGGTTCTTCTAATAAATTTTTTAGCTGTTTTAAATCTGAATACTGCTCTAAAGTGTCTTGAATGTAGTTCAAGCATAGAGGGATATCTTTGAGGTAATTGGGATTGCCTTTGACCTGGTCAATATAAAAAAACCGTCCTGCAGCTTTGAGGTTTCTATGAGTGGCTACCAAATCAAACTGGTATTGGAATTCATCGTATGAATCATTTTTACTTAGAATGCGGCGTTCAAGCGCGCATTGGTATGCGAATTCAAGTAAAGTATAACGGGTATCTTTTGGAATTTCAAAATAAGCATCTCTTAATAATGATGCTATATCATAGGTCAATGGCGCCATAAGGGCGTCTTGAAAATCAATGATGGCAAACTGTTGCTCTTTGGGTAAATAAATTAAGTTACGCGCATGATAATCTCTGTGGCAGAGATGCTGTGGGTAATGCGACAGTTCTTCAGAAAGCTGTTCAAAGGTTTTGATAAGTTCCTGACGATGTGTATTTGAAAGATTGAGATGAACGTCTAAGGCGCACTCAACAAAGTGTTCAAATTCGCCCATCCACAACTTATGATCAAAAGATCTATTTTTAATGAAGGAGGTAGGGTTAAGTTGGTTGGTGGCTAAGACCAATTCTGAAAGTTGTTCTAAGGCTTTTTGATAATAAAAAGTTAACTTGCTTGGATCTTCTGCAATAAGGTTAAACAATAAATCATCTCCCAAATCTTCCAATAAGATTAACTTTGGGCAATCATGCTGAGCCAATATTTTTGGAACTCTCAGTCCTTGCTCAAACAAAAAATTTTGGACTGCAATAAACTGTTCTGAGGGTGAAAGGTTTTGGCTTGCAGCTGTAATCTCACCTTGAATAGGTCCTTTTTCTTCGTAAATTAGCATTAGAATGCTTTGCAATTTATTTTCAAACTCTAATCTAAAGTACTTTCTGTTAGAGGCATCTCCAGCTAGCTGCAGTTTATCTGAGCAGGGACCAAATTGTTTTGAAAGAATGTCTACAGAAGCATTGAGGTCTTGCGCTATAGGGTTCATGCTGCCCTTGGTATCATAAAGTCTAAAGACTCAAAATGTTTTTAAGTTTTTTTAGGGAAAGCAACTGTTGAGTGCTAGGCCTTCAAAGGGACTCCAGTCTGAGTAGCCGGCAGTGTTTTCTGATCGAATTCTATATTCAACGTAAACAGAAGCGTTGGGTAAAGCATCAAACAGGTAACGCATATCTGAGCTTTCAATCTCTTCTTCAGAGCTATTGTAGCTTAAGTTTGTAATTTGGGGATTAATATCAAACATATTATAGACATAGCGTTCAATGGTAAAGTTTTGTTCAGTAGTAGAGTTATCTCTCCAGCGTAACCTTACGATACAATCATCATCCGTTGAGAAGTCCCACAAACGAAGGCTTGAGGGCGCTTCGGGCACAGAAACAACGGGGTTATTCAGGATAAAAGATTCACCATTTGATGCAGTGGATTGACCGCACGATGAAGTAAATATTAAAGTTAACAATAAACAGAGGGAAGTGATGTGATTTTTTATATTTGTATGCATCCTACTTATGACGCATACAAGAAAAAATGCTTTTTGTAAAGATTTAGCCGCAATTAAAGCCAGATAAATGTCGCCAAGTTGACCATTCAGAAACATTTTGAGGGTTTTCAGCACGCAAGCGATAGTCAACACCAATAATAAAATCGGGTAAGGTTTCGTAAATGATTCGCTCTCCGGTTTCCATGATGTCGGTGATTTCAGGGATGACGCTACTGCTACTCGATTGACTGGTGCCATCAGCAAAGTAAACCACCTTTTCTATACTGTAAGCCGTTTCATTTTGATCAGCATCCATCCACGCTAATTCTACCACACAGTGTGTACCATAGGAGTAATCTTCAAGATTTGTGATGATGGGCTTTGTTGGTGCTTGTGCAAAAGGATCAAACAGAAGCGTGTATTCTTGCGAATATATATTGTGTTCGCCTTGAACAACTTTAATGCGATAAGTGTACTGTGTGCCGTGGGCAAGATAGTGATTGCTTGAGCTTGGATAACTACTAGAAGGCGCATAAAAAAAATCTTGTTGTGGGCCATAATAGTAGGTTTTGACATCAACAAAATCAGGAGTAGACGCAGTTTTTCTTTGAACAATAAGCATGTCTTTCTCGGGGTTGTTATCGGACCAGTATAAATTAATGCCATAAGACCACACAAAACTGGTGTTTTGAACGTTAAACTGCGGTATGTTGAGTACTACGACAGATTGTTGGTTATTCAGAGTGAACTTTTCACCGTTGATGCTTTGGGTGTTGCCACAGGCCATCAGAAGTGTGAGTAAGGCTAAAAATGCGTAGCGTTTAAATTGTCTATAAAAAAAATTCATGTTTTCCCCAATCATTAAATTTGCCCTCAGCACATTGCATATTTATTGTATTGAAGTAAAGCTTAAAAATAAAAAGACGATAATATCAATTGGTTGAAAAGATGTTTTTTTACGCCTTGCATTATTTTGTAAGAACTTAAGGAATAAGTTGTAAGGCTTTGTTGATCTAGGGAATTGCGTGAAGACAAAAACTTATTTTTTAAGCAATTTGAAAAATACACAATAAGGTCTGTGTTGATTTATTTGATATTGCTAAAACCAGATTTGACAATAGCCAGTAAACAATACTATACCCAAGCAAGATTTTGGAAATCAAATAAACTTATTGTTGGATCTCAAGTGTGTATAACCAATACAATTGTGAAACTAAAGTCTGATATGATTTATAAAGGTAAACACTATGTTTGAAAATTTACAGGAAAAACTGTCTTCTACACTCAAATCATTGCAAGGCAAAGGCAAGATTTCAGAAAGTAATATTACAGAGGCTTTAAAAGAGGTTCGTAAAAGCCTTTTGGAAGCCGATGTTCAGTATAATGTTGTACAATCCATCATTGACTCGGTTAAAAAAGAGGTTTTAGGTGAAAAAGTTCTTTTAGCCGTTGATCCAGGTCAACAGTTTATTAAAGCCGTTTATGATGAGCTGCGTAGAGTTTTGGGACAAGATACACCGGATTTCCCAAAATTTGGTAGTAGGCCGGTCAAAATATTGATGATGGGTTTACAAGGTACTGGTAAAACCACCACTGTTGGTAAGCTGGGTCATTACATCAGAGATGATTTAAAATCAATTCCCTACATGATTCCAGCAGACACTTCTAGACCTGCAGCGATTGATCAACTCAAAGCTATAGGCCAAGAACATGGTTTTCATGTTTATGATCATAATCAAAGCAATGCCGTAGATGTTTGCCATGACATGGTTAAAAAAATCAAAGGAAAAGAAGTGCCTGGTCAATACTTTATTTTTGATACAGCAGGTCGCTTGGCAGTTGATGCAGACTTAATGGATGAGCTTAAGCAAATAAAAAATATAGTTGAGCCGGATTTGGTTTTGTATGTCCTTGACGCTATGGCTGGACAATCTGCCTTAGAAACAGCACAAGAGTTTCAATCTCATGTGGGTTTTGATGGCGTGATTATGTCTAAGTTGGACGGCGACTCAAGAGGTGGTGCGCTTATTTCTGTCAAACAATCTCTGGATGTGCCAGTTTATTTTTTGGGAACAGGAGAGAAAGTTGAAAATATAGAACGCATGCACCCCGACCGTATGGCCTCAAGAATTTTGGGCATGGGGGATATTGTGTCTTTGGTAGAAAAGGCGCAAAAGGTCATTGACGAAAAGCAAGCGCAGGCTATGGCCAAGAAAATGCGCAAAAATCAGTTCACCATTGAAGATTTTGCCGATCAAATGCGTAATTTACAAAAAATGGGCGGAATCGATGCGCTGATGGGCATGCTGCCTGGAGCGGCTCAAATCAAGAAAAATTTGCCCGTGGGTGTAGAAGAGAAACAAATGAAAACTATCACGGCCATGATTAACTCAATGACGCCTAAAGAACGCAGAAATCATCAGCTGATCGATGGGAGTAGACGCAAACGCATTGCCAATGGAAGTGGGACGTCTGTACAAGAAGTGAATCGCTTTTTAAAGCAATTTCTGCAGGCCCGTAAAATGATGAGTAAAATGGGCAAAATGGGGGCAAAAGGCATAGCCCGCTCCAATATGTTTGGGTCACGTTAAAAAAAGCGTAAAAATGATTGAAAAAAATTTTAGAAAAGGGTAAGAGGAAGCGCCTTAAGGAGAAATCATGGTAAAAATTAGAATGAGCCGCTACGGCCGTAAAAAAAGTCCGTTTTATAGAATTGTTGCTGTTGATGAACGCAAGCGTCGTCAGAGTGATTACATTGAGCTATTGGGTTACTACAACCCACAAAGAAAAGAAGAGTTTAAAATTGACAAAGATAGAGTGAATTACTGGATCTCTCAAGGTGCTCAAACCTCTGAAACTGTTGCTAAACTTATCAAAACAGCGAGCTAAATTATGTTAAAAGATCTTCTAACTGAAATGATATCCAATCTTGTTGATCATCCTGATGATGTCTCTATCAATGAGATCGCAGGCGAACATACCCATATTTTTGAGTTGCGCGTAAATAAAGAAGATCTAGGGAAAGTGATTGGCAAGCAGGGTAGAACAGCAAAAGCGATTCGTACCATTTTGAGCGCTGCCAGTGTTAAAGATAACAAGCGTGCCATGCTTGAAATTCTTGACTGAACTCAAGAACTGTTGATCGGTGTCTTCTGCCGAAGAATATATTACGCTAGGAAAAGTAGGAAAAGCCAAGGGCCTTTTGGGCCATTTTTTTGTTCAGCTTTATCATGAAAGCTCGGAGTTTTTTTCTTATGCAGACTGCATCTATATAGGAGAAAACTTTAAGCCTTATTTCATTGTGTCCGCCAAATTTGAAAAAGATCGTTGGTTGGTTGCGGTTGAAGGTGTTGATGACCGATCTAAGGCGCAAGCCCTGGTCAATCAGACCATTTTTTATCCAAGAGAAGATTTGCCTGAAATTATGGATGATGAAGTTTATGTTCACGATTTAATTGGACTGCAAGCTGTAGATCAAGACAAGAATGTTTTAGGAGTCGTTGAAGGTGTCATTGAAAGCAAAGCCCATGAAATTTTAAATATTAAAGAGATAAAAACCGGTAAAGAGTGGTTTTGTCCTTTTCATGAGCAGTATGTTGATAGCATTGACTTGGATAAAAGAGAGATTTGCTTAAAAAACTGGGAGGAATTGCATGCAATTTGACGTCATTACCCTGGTTCCAGAATATATTGAATCAATTCGTATAAATACTTTATGGCGGCGAGCAGAAGAAAAATCACTGCTAGCGCTTCAGTGTCATCAACTCAGAGATTATGGACTTGGCCCACAAAAATTGGTTGACGATACCTTGTATGGTGGTGGTCCTGGAATGCTACTAAGGGTGGATGTTTTAGTTAAAGCTTTAGATAATATCCAAAAAAAACCTAAATCTAGGGTTTTACTGGCTTCACCTCAAGGTGAACGGTTAACACAAGCAAAAGCCCAGCAATTATGTCAGGACTATGAACAGCTGATTTTGGTATCCGGACGTTATGAAGGCGTTGATGAACGTTTTATAGATGGTTGGGTTGATGAATTGTTTTCTATTGGTGACTATATCCTACCCTCAGGGGATTTGCCTTGTATGGTGATGATGGAAAGTGTATCACGCTGTATCAAAGGTGTGGTCGGGGATCATAGAAATGTTGAAGAAGATAGTTTTAGCCAGCAACGGTTAAAATACCCCCAATATACCCGTCCAGAGGTTTTCTTGGAGCGAAGGGTTCCAGATATACTGCTTAGTGGCAATCACAAAAAAATAAGTGAGTGGCGAAAAGACATGGCTAAAAAGAATACTTTGAAAAGACGACCAGATATGTTAGAAAACTCGACTACAAAAGAATAAAGGACTTGCTAAAATACATGAAACAGTCTATGTAGCAGCCGCAGGAGAGAAAAATGACAACAAAAGACATTATTGATAGCTTAAGAGAGAAAAAAGAGTTCCCAGAGTTTCGTGTGGGTGACACCTTGAAAGTTCACGTAAAGATTAAAGAGGGTGAAAAAGAAAGAGTTCAGGTTTTTGAAGGTGTGGTTATCAAGAAAAAAGGCCGCAATAAAAAAGAAGCCAGCTTCACCGTAAGAAAAGTATCCTATGGTATTGGTGTTGAGCGAGTGTTTCCTTTTGAAAGCGCAAGTTTAGACAAAATTGAGCTTGTAAAACAAGGTAAAGTCCGCAGAGCAAAACTTTTCTATCTACGTGACTTACAAGGTAGAGCTGCTCAAGTGAAAGAAAAAGAAATCATTAAAGAAAGAAGCGCAAACAAAATCAAAGCGCAAGAATCACGAAGCAAAGTTAAAACAAAAGCAAACAAAAAGTCTACGGCTAATAAAAATAGTGAACCTGTTGCAGCTAACGGCAACTAAATAATTTATTTTTTTACTGTAAATTTAAGGTCAAGTTCTCTTTGTTTAGAGGCTTGACCTTTTTTATGTGATGCATGTACAGTACGGTTCAAGTATGAAAGTATCCATTTTAGGCAAACTCTATTCTATAAAATCTTCGCATGACCCAGAATTTATGCAAGAAGCAGCAGCATTGCTGGCAGAAAAAATCAACCAGTTGCAAAAAAAAATGGGACCCATGCCAGCAGAAAAAATTGCTGTTCTGGTGGGGCTTAACTTGGCGGGTGAGCTGATTGAATTAAAGAAAAGCCATAAAGATAGTGCTAAAAAAATAAAAAAAAGAGTTGAGTATGTTTTTGAAAAACTGGATGCTTTAGAAAAAAATCAAAATCAATAATGCAGCATCAATCAGATAAAAAATATTTTAGATTACAAAGTGTTAAAAAAATAAAGGTACTCAGTGACAAACAAAAACAAGAGTGTTCAAAAAAGTTAATGCATGTGTTTTTAGACAGCGTTGATTTGACTAAAAATATAAAGTCAGTTGCAGTTTATGCGTATGATTCTACTGAAATATCTGTAGACTTTATTGCTGAAGCTTTGTTAGAACAAGGCCTTACGGTATCTTTCCCTGTGATAGAATCAGGTGCAATGAGTTTTTATGCAGTTAAAAGTTTGAGTGATTTAAGCCTGGGTTGCTATGGCATACGCCAACCGAAGGGTATTTTAGCCAACAAAGTTGATACGTTTGATCTTATGTTAATACCGGGTCGTGCTTTTGATACTTTGGGTAATCGTATTGGTAGAGGTGCAGGCTATTATGATAAATTTTTAGAGCTTCATTCATGCACATATAAAGTTGGGGTTGCCTTTGACTTTCAAGTTTATTCAAAAGTTTTGCCAGTTGAATCCCATGATATTGCCGTGAAAGCTGTGATGACAGAAAAAAAATTTTATAAAGCAGATTAAGAAGTATCGGAGATAATAAAAGATGGAAACAAAAATTTTGGTGATTGGTGATGTCTATGGCCGCCCAGGTCGACATGCTATTAGAGAAGGTTTGAAGGATATTCAAGATGAGTATGGTGTTGACTACACCATTATCAATGGTGAAAATGCTGCTGGGGGCAAAGGAATGACAGAAGAAATTTGTTCTGATTTTTTCAATTGGGGCGCGGATGTCATTAGTTCTGGTAATCATGTCAGAGCAAAAAAAGAAATTGATCAAGTTTTAAAAACCAATCCTGCGGTGTTGCGTCCTTACAATTATCCTGAAAAAGTTCCTGGTGTGGGTATACATGTGGGAAAAGCAAGAAACCATCAAGCCGTTGCAACCATTAATATTTTAGGACGTGTGCACATGGCTGATGTAGCCTGTCCTTTTACCAAAGCCATGGAGGCCATTAAGGAAGCAAAAAAACAAGCGAATATCGTGATGGTTGATTTTCATGCTGAAGCAACCTCAGAAAAAAGAGCCATGGGCTGGTTTCTTAATGGAAAAGTCAGTGCCGTTGTTGGTACGCATACGCATGTTCCAACAGCAGATGCAGAAATACTACCTAATAAAACAGCCTATATCACAGACTTGGGTATGACGGGACCCTATAATTCTGTAATAGGTTTAAAAACAGAGTTAGCTTTGGAACGTTTTTTAAACAATAATAGAAAAAAGTTTGAAGTGGCCAAGGGTGATGTGCGCCTATGTGGTGCCGTTATTACAGTTGAAGATAGTGGTGAAGCTATTGCGATTGAGCAAGTTATACATAAAATAGAGCTTAATGATAAATAGTGAAGAGTGAGCAGTAATGAGAAAATATGCTTTTATAAAAGAAAACGAAAAAACTAAGAAAATAATGATTTATGAATGCAAAGAGGGTGTATATTTATTTTTATACGATAGTTTGAAAGATGTAGCCGCGTTTGCTGATTACTGGTTTGAATCACTGGAAGAAGTCTATGAATATATAAAAGAAGATTTTATAATTTCTGATAGCAAATGGTATAATATAGATGACCCAAAGCCATACTGTCAGCATGATTTTATCAGACCCGTTCGTATAAAAGGTAGAGCCGATGGAAATCCACAGTGGGGAAAGTATGAAGAGCAAGATGAGAGCGGACATTGGGTTGATTTTAAAGAAGCTAACTAAATATTGGTTATATACATTGATAGATTAATTTTTACCCCTGTTATCCTAAAAAATCTGAACCCTTAAAACCCTTTACTTCTTCATACTTCACACAGAAAGTTTAACGTTCAAACTATATTTTGTATACTTTTGCCCAGTTTCGAAAGAGGTCTAATATTTAAACATTAAAGGTTTTTTTGTATAAATTGATAGCGTCAAGGATACATTGTTTGGCAGCGTCTGTATCTAAAAAATTCTCTACGACAACAGTTTTATTTTCTAAACGTTTGTACTCTTCAAAAAAATTTTTAACTTGTGATAAGCGATGTGGTGGTAACTCAGAGATAGATTCATAGTGATTGTATTCTGGATCGTCATTATGAACAGCTATGATTTTATCATCGGCTTCACCTTGATCTAACATTTTAAGTAAACCTATGGGTTTTGCCATCATTAAGGTTCTGGGATATACTAGAACTTGGCCTAAAACTAAAATATCTAAAGGGTCATTGTCTTCACAGTAGGTTTGGGGAATAAAGCCATAATTGGCTGGATAATGGACTGAACTGAATAATATACGGTCAACTTTAATTAGTCCGGTTTCTTTATCCAACTCATATTTTACTTTAGAGTCTTTAGGGATTTCAATGATTGCAGGAACACAATCAGGGATAGTGTTTCCTAGAGTTACATCATGCCATGGGTTCATTGTCTGTTCCTTTAATGTTTAAGGGCTTCAAAAATACTTTCTTCCAAAACTTGGTCACTTCGTACGTCTTGCCACTGATTGTTTTGAAAAACTTTTTCCTGTTTATAAAGACGCAATGTGCTGGCGCCGGTTTCACGGTCTGTATGCACTGAAGCGTTAACCCTATATTTTCTTGGACCATGAATGCTTTGTTCACGTACTTGCGATGTAGATAGGATGTATTTTTCTTGATCAATAAAATCAAAAGTAAAATTGAACTTTTTGTCCAAAACTTCTTGTAATTTTTTAAAAACAAAGTCAGGTGATTCTTTATACATACGCTCTAAAGTATTGTCCTGTGGAATATCTACACCATTAGGCTTTTTGCCAGTACAGGCAAGATTAAACATTAAAGCCAATACAAGTAAGCTCAAAAATTGAAATATACTGGTCCAGCAGTTTTGTTTACTGCGTAATTTTAGATAGTTCTTGCTCATAGTTTTCTTTTACCACAGCTTTTTCTGTGATGATAGCATTGATCAGTTTTGCTGGAGTGACATCAAAAGCTGGGTGAGCTACATTGACACCTTCTGGAGCTATTGAATGTGATCCAATGTGTGTGACTTCTTGCTTTGATCGTTGTTCAATGGGGATGGCTGCACCTGTTTTTGTTGCTAGGTCAATGGTAGAGCTGGGTGCTGCAACAAAAAAAGGTATCTTATGGTAGCGGGCCAAAACAGCCAAGCCGTAGGTTCCAATTTTATTGGCTGTATCACCGTTGGCGGCAATTCTGTCTGCCCCAACGATTATGGCATCGACTTGCTGTTGTTGCATAAAGTAGCTGGCCATATTATCGGTTATTAAGGTGCAGGGAATGTTGTCTTGCATGAGCTCCCAGGCGGTTAAACGAGCACCTTGCAAATACGGGCGTGTTTCATCTACCCAAACATTGTTGATAATCTTATCTTGATGAGCACTACGAATTACGCCTAAGGCAGTGCCCCAGGCACCTGTAGCAAGAGCACCAGCATTGCAATGGGTCAGAATATTGATTTTTTTATTTTGGTTAAGTTTGTTTTTATAGCTTTCTTTTAAAAGCAAGCTGCCCAAAGCGCCTATTTTTTTACAAAACTCAATGTCTTCTTGATGAATATTTACAGCCATAGATTCTAAGGCCTCAAACCAAGCTTGGGTTGACGGGTAACTTTGTTGTGAGCAAGATTGCATTTTTTCCAAAGCCCAAAATAAATTAACTGCAGTAGGTCTGGTTTGTGCAAACTTATTAAACCAGGCATGCAGTTGAGACTGAGCTTCATCCAAAGCCAAGGCACGTAAATTTTTTGCAGCCAGGACAATGCCATAAGCGGCAGTAATCCCAATGGCGGGTGCTCCACGCACAAGCATGTTTTTAATTGCCTGGGCAGCGTCCTGTGCTTGTTTAATTTCAAGTTCAATAAAACTTTGCGGAAGTTTTAATTGATTGATTAAATACAAGCTCTGTTGCTGCCAGCGAATGGGTTGAATCATTTTAAAGCATCTTTTAATAGCTGGTTGACCATACCAGGATTGGCTTTACCTTTAGTCTCTTTCATGGTTTGTCCAACAAAAAAACCAAACAACTTGTCTTTGCCACTTTTGTATTGCTCAACTTGTTTAGGATTGTTTTGGATGATTTGTTCAATGATGGGTTGGATGTCTTTGGGGTCACTTAATTGTTTGAGCCCTTTACTTTCAATAATAGCCTGAGGTTTTTCACCGGTCTCTGCCATAGTATCAACTATGTCTTTGGCTATTTTACCGTTGATGGTGCCGTCAGCTACATACTTAAGAAGTTGTGCCAAGTCTTGAGCATTAAACTTTAAGTCATTGATGCTGACCGAAAGCTCTTTGCATAAGCGTAAAACCTCAGCCATGACAAAGTTGCTTAGATTTTTAGCATTTTTCTCTGAAACGCTTAAAGCATTCAAAGCATGTTCAAAAAAAGCAGCCACATCTTTATCGCTGGTTAATACCCCTGCATCATAGCTAGGAAGACCGTAGTCATCGATGTAGCGTTGTTTCTTTGCATCTGGAAGTTCTGCTAAGTTTTCTTTAATTTCTTCAATCCATGTTTGTTCAATGTCCAGTGCTTTTAGATCAGGTTCAGGAAAGTAGCGATAATCATTGCTTTCTTCCTTACTGCGCATGGTAATGCTGATCCCTTTCTCTGGATTCCAAAGGCGAGTTTCTTGATGGATCTCTTCATTGTTATCAAGCGCCAGGCTTTGGCGTTCAATTTCATATTCTATGGCTTTTTGCACATGCTTAAAAGAGTTCATGTTTTTGACTTCCACTTTGGTACCTAAAGTTTGAGAACCAACAGGACGTATAGAAACATTGGCATCACAACGCAAACTTCCTTCTTCCATGTTGCCATCACAAACATCAATGTAACGAAGAATATTGCGCAGTTTTTTAAGGTAGGTGGATGCTTGTTCTGCAGAATTCATGCAGGGCGTGGTTACAATTTCTATGAGTGGAACACCGGCTCTATTTAAGTCAACCAAAGAGCCGCCTTTATTCTCAGAGCTATCGCCATGCAGTAGCTTACCAGCGTCTTCTTCCATATGAATTCTTTCTAAAACAACACCAACGGCTTCTTCATTGACTTCAATGTCTACTTGACCACCCAAGCATAGGGGTTTGTCAAATTGTGAAATTTGATAGCCTTTGGGTAAATCGGGATAAAAATAGTTTTTTCTAGAAAAAACAGAATTGAGTTGGATATTGCAGTTTAAGGCAAGACCAGCTTTAATGGCTTGTTCTATGGCAAACTGATTGATTTTGGGCAAAGCCCCTGGAAGCCCTAAACATACAGGGCAGGTTGCACTGTTGGCTTCTTGGCCATATTCATTTTTACACCGACAAAAAAGTTTGGTTTGCGTGTTGAGTTGTGCGTGAACTTCTAGGCCGATAACGGCTTCATACTTTATGTTCATGTTATTCCTTTTCAATTTTTTTAATTATCCTTGTTGATGGAATCCTATGGCTTTCTCTAATACATGAGCAGTTGTTAATAAGTCATCTTCAGTATAGTAAGATCCAATCAACTGTATGCCAAAAGGTAGGTTGTTGTCTGATCTCCCATTTGGCAATGAAATAGCCGGCAAACCAGCGATAGAAGCCGGCACTGTGTACATGTCTGCCAAGTATTTTTGTAAAGGATCGTTGTTTTGTTGATTGAGCTTAAACGCTGTTGTGGGTGAGGTAGGAGTTGCAATATAGTCTACTTTTTTAAAAGCCTCTATAAAATCTTGTTGAATTAAATTTCTAACCTTTAAGGCTTTAAGGTAGTAAGCGTCATAAAAACCTGAGCTAAGCACAAATGTACCCAATAATATTCTGCGACATACTTCATCACCAAAAAATTCTGAACGAGAAGAAGAAATCAAGTTGGCAATGCTGCTACTATCATCAGATCTTTGAGTGTAGCGTATGCCATCATAGCGAGCCAAATTGGCAGAGGCTTCAGCTGGAGCAATAACGTAATAACAAGATACCCCATAGTGTAAGTGAGCAAGATCTATGTCTTGAACATGCGCACCCAAGCTTTCAAAATGTTTAAGGCTTTGTAAAAAATTATCTTTTACTTCATCTGAAACGCCATGATTAAAAAATGCAGAACTGTAACCAATGACTTTGTCTTTGAGCGAATCTTGCTTCTCAAGTTTATCGCTTGCTTTTTTTACAGTGTGGTTCAGTGACTTAGAGTCTCTTTGATCATAGCCAGCTATGGCCTCATAAGTATAGGCAACATCTTCTACTGTTTTCCCCATTGGACCAACTTGGTCTAAAGAGGAGGCAAAGGCGATAACACCATAGCGACTGATGCGACCATACGTTGGCTTTAAAGCGGTGATTCCGCAAAAAGAAGCCGGCTGTCTTACAGAGCCTCCTGTATCTGTCCCTAAAGCAACGCAGCTTTGATTGGCTGCTACTGCGCATGCTGAGCCACCGCTACTGCCACCGGGGACATGATCAGGGTTAATCGGGTTTTTTACCGGTCCAAAGGCTGAGTTTTTATTGGCTGAACCCATAGCAAACTCATCCATATTGGTTCTGCCTAAAATAATGGCGTGATTGTCTTGCAGTTTTTCAATTACATGTGCGCTGTACTGTGCTTTGTAAGACTTTAAAAACTGACTGGCTGCCGAACATATTTCATCTTTTTGTAGAATGTTATCTTTAATGGCAATAGGAATTCCAGCCATGGGCGGTAAGCTATCGGCATTATCTTTGAGTTGTTGGTCAACAAACTTTGCTTTTTCTAAAGCTTGGCTTTCTTGGGTTTGTAAAAAAGCATTGTAATTTGGATTTTCTTGCTTGATCTTATCAAGGTAAGCTTGGGTGAGTTCAGTTGCACTGAACTCTTTTTTTGCATAGGCCTGTTGTATTTTTTTGATGCTCAAAGTGTTCAGCTCATTGATCATGATGCATCTCCTTGTTTCTTGCTGCTGATTACATCTGGAACCAAGAAATAGTTGTCTTGACTGGACGGTGCATTGGATAAAGCTTCTTTTGGCGTAAAGTAAGGCTCAACGGTATCTTGATTGAGTGGCAGTGGGCCATGATCGGGCAATTTAAAGTCACCGTCAATGTTATCGGTATTGACAGAATTCAGTCTTTCTAGATGCTCTAGCAGCTGATTGCAATCATGCATCAGCTGTTCTGATTTTTCTTCATTAAACTTTAAGTGAGCCAGCTTGCAAAGCTTTTCAAAGTCAGTTGCATTAAGTTTTTTCATGGATTGGCCATACCATAAGCAAGAATAATTGTGTAATATTTGTCTTTTCCATATAATTTACCTAAAGTCGTCATAGGTTGCTTTTGAACATGAGAGCCGATAAAATATGCTAAGATTTATTAAAAATGGGTAAATGTTCAAAAAAAAGAAAAATCCCCCGGAATTAGCAAGTACATAGGAGAATGGAATGAAGAAAAATATAGTATTAATGGCATTGGTTGTTTTTTTGGGGGCGTGTGTTCCCAAAACATCACGCGTTGGCGTTGCAACGGATGAACCTTTTTCGAGTACAGAAACATCCAGTAAAGATTTGTTGACGGTAACAGAAAAAATGGCAGCTTCATTGCTAGAGTTACCGCAGATTAATAATGCAAAAAATCCGGTAAAAATTGCTTTTGTGGATGTTAAGAATGAAACCAATGAAATTATCAATAAAAATTTATTCATTGAAAAAATGCGCACCATGCTCATGAAAAATGCCAAAGGTAAAATGGTTTTTTTGGACAGAGAAATATTGGCTGAAATCAATGCTGAAAGAGCAGATAAAAGAGCAGGAGAATATACATACTCTCAGCAAGCTAAAAAGTTGGGTGCGGACTATTTTTTAACCGGTAAGTTATCTTCCATTGATAAAGTTGGAAGTGGCAAACGCTCAACCTATACTCGCTATGCTTTTAGACTGACCAATACAGAAACAACTGCCATTGTTTGGGAAGATGACTACGAAGTGAAGAAAGTTGGCTCTTACGGCCTTTATGATCGTTAAAAGTTACAGAATTGTTTTGTTGTGCTTGGTTGCTGTTGTCTTAAACAGCTGCTCTGTTGGCTTGCCTGTGAAAGCCGTGAATGATTATTATGCATGTTCGTATGATCAAGCTTATGATACTTTCATGGCTAAAGCGCAAACAGCAAAAAATAAAGATAAAGCCGTGTTTTATTTTGCAGCATTGAGCGCTGCTTTTTCTGCGCAGCGTTACCAAGACGTTGTCAGAATTGGTAGTCAGCTGGTTGATTTTTCATGGTCTAATCAGGTCGGTAAAAAGCAAGGTAAGGCTTCTTTATTGAGTGCACAAGCTTTACGGTACTATAAAGGTGAGCCATTTGAAAAAGCCATGGTCTCGGTTTATACAGGTATCGCTTTATATCAACTGGGACAGTATGATAATGCCAGAGCTTCTTTTGCCAAAGCCAACTTGGCCATTGCCAACAAATATAAAAAAACGGGTGAATCAGACTTTGCATTAAGTTTGTTTTTATTGGCTTGGATGTATGCACAGCAAGGTGAAATGGATAATGCTAGAATTCTTTTGGACAAGGCCAGAGCACGTTTTCCCGACAATCCTTATTTAAAAAACCTAAAGCAGTTGCAAGATAATAACCTATTGGTGATCCAACAAAGAGGTTTGGTGCCAAAAAAAGTGACAACAGGACCAGGCGATAGTTTGGTTGCTTGGCAACAAAGATCTGATGAACGTTTTGCTAGCCCGAGTATTCGCGTGAATAAACTTGTTAAGTATGACTTGTTTGAATTGGGAAATTTATACTATCAAGCCACCAGCAAACAGGCAACAGGACAAGAAACTGTGCAGGCGATAAAAGGAACTTTAAGAGAGGCGGCAGTTATAACTGCCGTAGCCGCTAGTCATGAAAATGCTAGTAAAGAGGCACAATGGGTTGCTCTGGGTGCCGGACTTTTTGCTGTGGCCAATCAAAGCCAAGCCGATACCCGGCAATGGGAACTTCTACCAGAAAAGTTTTATATGGCGAATATAAAGCTTGAGCTTGGTCAATACCAAATCCAGTCCAGTATGGGGCATGAATACACAGTAAAAATTACTGCTAAAAATCCGGCCAAAATTTTGTTTATCCAAGAAAATGCATGTAAACCAATGGGGGTAAAAACCCAGTGATAAGGAGTAATTTATGAAATATGTTGTAGGATTGGTTTTAAGTTTGTTGTTATATGCTTGTCCTCCTTATAGAGTGAATGAGGTGAATAACCCTATTCAAAATCGAGAAAAAATCACATTGACAGACTTGGTTTTAAAAAATTTAAATTTGGTATCGTTGAGTTCTGATAAAACAGACAGTGGAAGGCTCAAAGTAATTTTGGAAATGCAAAATGAGAAAAAGAAAGATATTTGGACCGATATCCAAATTACTTTTTTAGATAGCAATAATACAGAAATTGAGCGCAGCTCTTGGGAAAGCTTTAATTGGGAGAGACGCGCTGTTAAGACCTATACCAAAACAGCACTCAATGACAAAGCTGCAGACTATAGAGTTTTTATTAGAAAAATACGTTGATTGGAAAGTTTACGCTTCAATCATTAAGGCATTGCATTCTTTAGGTGTTGAAAACAAAAAGCCTTGGCCAAGAATCAGGCCCATATTTTTAAGCAGTTCAAAATCTTGGGTCTGTTCAATGCCTTCAGCAATGATTTTTGCGTTAATTTTTTTGGCTAAGAGAGATAACATCTTTAGCATTTCTTGTTTGACTTTGTTTTTGTGAATGCCATTGACCATAGAAATGTCGCATTTAAGGTACTTAGGTTTTAACTCAATAATCGCTTCTAGGGCAGAGTAGCCGGTTCCGGTGTCATCAATAGCAAAAGAAAAGCCTTGTTTCATATAATACTGAGTTGCAGCAGCAAAGGTTGCATAGTTCTCTATGGCATCGCGTTCATTGATTTCAAAAACGAATTGATCTGGCTTTTTATTTAAACTTTTTAAAAAGCTATTCATTTTTTTACCTTTAAACTCAGGGTCATAGATGGTCGTTGGCATGATATTGATAAAAACTTTATAAGGGTCAGGGATATTTTGCGCCGCTTCTATCGCCTTGAGCCGACATATCCTATCCAATTCAAACAACAAACCCACTTCTTTGGCCATAGAAAACAGGGCATGTGGACTTTCTAAGTTGGTTCCTTTAGGCCCTCGGCTTAAAGCTTCAAATCCCATAGGTTTATTGCTCTTAAAGTCCATAATAGGGTGAAAAACGGTACTTAAGTTTTGACTGATGATGATATCTTGTATGCGCTCTCGGTATTTAACTTTAATGGCAGGTAAAGAAGCCCGGGTCATGTTTTTGACATCTTCAACCATGCGCAAAATGGTCCTTCGAGGATGAGTTAGCTCATTGTACAAAGTTAGAGAACTCCCCGTGAGGATTTTAGGTATTCTTTTCATATAGGGTTGTAAAATGGGCATAAACTTTGAACTGCATTGAAAACGAATATATTTAGATAGTTGTTTGATTTGGTATCGACTCAAGTATGGGTCATCGCTAAGACTTTCATGAAAAAAAAATAAAAAAGAAGGATGTCCAACATCTGAGAAACAAACGCTTGTATTTTTTGGGTATAGATGGCCTCTTTGCTTTTTTATAAAGTGACATAATTTATGCAAAACTTGGGTATAGGACTCGTAGCCATTCTCATGTTCAATGATATCCAAGTCATTTAAAATCAAAATCATGAGTCCCAGAGATTTATTATCCTTCAACTTTTTTTCTAGTTTGGGTAAGATTTCAAAGTGATTGGGTAAGGCTTCAGTGAATTGAGAAGGCATCTGTTCCAGTATAGCATTAAATGACCAAGAAAAAGAAGGACAAAAGCAGATTATATTCATTTAAATATGTTTTATGTATCGTTTTTGAGAGTCTATGTTTTTTTAATTGTTTCTGGAGAGTGTTTAAATCTTATTGTTGTAAGAAAGAGAGAAGGATAGGCATAAAAATAACAATAAAAGTAACTGGAAATATACAAATCATTAGAGGTGCAAGAAGTTTTACGGGTATTTTTTGAATTTGTTGCTCTGCATACAAAAAATGTTGATTTTCAACATCTTTTGCAAAAGATTGTATGCTGGTAATGATGGGGGTACCATATTGAATTGACTCAATAACAATATTACAAAATGTTTGAACAAGTTTACTGGGGTATTTAAGGTTTATTTTTTTTACAACAGTATCTAATGCAGGAATGGTATTAGAGTAGTGGGCAAAGTCTGTAAGCATTTTTTTTAAAGGGCCTTGCTCTAGACATAAGCTTATTTTTTCTATGGATTGATAAATACTCATTCCAGTTTGAAGTTGGCTTTGCAGCAAGTTAAGAAAAAAAGGAAAATCTAGATCTATAGTTTCTAGGGTTTGGATCTGCTTGCGACGTAGCCATATAATGTATGTCAATAAAAGTATAATTGGCCATACAATAATAAATATT
The DNA here is from genome assembly GCA_022763185.1 of bacterium. Lineage (NCBI taxonomy): Bacteria > bacterium. Next base: position 37,194 of record JALEGL010000007.1, read on the forward strand.
GCATTCATAGAGAAAATATAGAAAAAAAATAAACTTAATAACAGGTAAGTTAAAAGCAATTGTTTCAATAACTTAAAATGCTCTGCTGCGGATAGCTTTATGAGTAAAAATTGATTGATGAGCTTAATGGTTAATATCTGATGTTTATTCAGCCGCAATAACAGTTTATTCCACAAAAACACAAACAACCATAAACAAGTGATGTATATAAAGAATATCATTGTATATAGTCCTTATTTACAAGCGCTGTAATCCAATAAGCACCCAAACCTAATAGAATAAAACATAGAGTTAATGAAACTTTGCCTAAACTTTGAGTGAATAGCGGTAAAATAAAGTTAGGTGAGATCATATAAAGCACTAAACTAAAAAATATAGGTAATGCAATGCAAACGTAGGCTTGTAGTTTGCTTTGCGAAACCAAGCTTTTAAGTTTATTTTTAAGATGGTTTGATTGGCGGACTTTTCTTAGTAGAAACTCCATTTGCTTTAACAAAGATTGTCCACTTTCAATGGAACTATGAATAGATATTAAATACTGTTTTAAGCTTTTGTGACATATAGTTGCTGCAGAGTTAAACAATAGTGCTGAAAAGTCTTTGCCTGTATGTATACCTTTAACAATAGATGTTAGCTGGTTTTTTAAAAAAACATGAGAAGCTTTATAGCTTAAAATAAAGGCTTGTTCTCGGCTAGTCCCTGCTTTCAAATGACGAATAAAAGTATCGAAAAAATCAATACAATAGCTATCCATTCGTCTGCAGTGGTAGTGTTCAATAAAAACTGGATACAACTTGTGTATACACAAAGCAGTCATTATCGTTACAAGAAATAATAAATGAATTGAAAAGTGTAATGAGATTAAGAGTAAGATAAAGCTTACTGTGAGTACATTACTGATTTTGTAGAAGCTCATAAGTGAGTAAAAAGAAAATAGAAGGGTTAAAAAAACAAATACCATCATTTTAAGCCACTTTGGTTTGAGTTAAAATACTTCTCAGTTGATTTTTTTGGTGTTCAGGTAATTTTTGTAAAAAGCTAGGGTAATGCTTACTCCATTTTAAAGTATTTTGCTCTTGGGTAAAAATATCCAACAAAGAAATAAGCTCTGTTTCCATATGTGAAACTTCAGTTATATGAGTTATACTTCTTTGACCATTTTGGCTTCTTTGAACGTATACAATAAGATCTATCGAAGAGACGATTTGTTCTCGCAATGCAGAAGTTGGATAAGTGTAACCTGATAATAAAACTAGATTTTCAATCCTTTTAAGGGCATCTCTTGGGCTATTGGCATGCAAGGTTGTCATGGACCCACTATGACCTGTATTCATAGCTTGTAGCATATCCATAGTTTCTTCACTCCTGCACTCACCCACAATAATTCGATCTGGACGCATACGCAGTGAGTTTTTGAGTAAATCTCTAATGGATACCTCGCCTAAATTTTCTGTATTTTTAGTTCTTGTTTCAAGTTGTATGACATGGGGCTGTTTTAATTTAAGTTCAGCAGAGTCTTCAATACTAATGATGCGTTCAGATGGGGGTATAAATTGTGACAAAATATTGAGCAGTGTTGTTTTTCCGCTGCCAGTACCACCTGCAATTAAGATATTTTTTTTATGTTGGACACAAAATTTTAAAAAATTTGCGCTGGATGCGGATAAAGATTTTTGGTGAACCAATTTATCTAAGGTTATTGTTTTATGCATAAATCGACGTATGGTCACTGTTGTGCCATTGAGAACAAGGGGGTGAATGATAGCATTTAAACGCGAGCCATCTGGTAGACGGGCGTCAATCATTGGAGAGCTCTGATCAAGACGCCTATTAACCAGACTTGCAATTTTATTAATGATATTGCGTAAAATTTTTTCAGAAGAAAAAAATAAAGGGCTTAGGTGCAATTGGCCATTTTGCTCATAATAAATAGTATTGGCCCCATTGATCATGATTTCACTTACCTCGGGTGCACAGAGCAAAGTATCGATGGCGCCCAAACCAGTGTTTTCACTGATAATGAATCCAAGCAACTGCTTATGTTCAGCTAAATTTTTATATTGGGGGTTCTTGTAACAAAAGTCATAATAGTTTTGAGTGATTAAGGTTTTTATTTGCTGGGTATTGTGATTTTCAAGCTTGGTTTTTACAAAGACTTGATCGTTTAAGTGTTGGTGGAAGGTCTGGATAAATTTTATGTATTCACGCATTGTATGGGTCCTTAATCAAAAAGTGAAAAATGATAATCTTTGGTGTTAATGTTTAGGGTTTTAGAATGTTTAAGAAGCTTTTGATGGTATTTTTCTTTGACACTGTTGGAATAGGCCGTAAGCAAAATAAAAAATTGGCTTTGCTTTTTTTGAAAACTTCTGCTTTTGAATAATTCACCCAAAATAGGAACGGTTCCTAAGACTGGAAAACGTTTTATGTTTTTCCGCATTCTATCTTGAAAGAAGCCGCCTAAAACAATGGTTTGATTAAGTTGGGTTTGTGCTGAGGTTTGCAAGTGGTGTTCAATAATACCGGGAATACCTTCTATAGAAACAGAGCTGTCCAAGTCGCTGATTTTAATTTTTAAATCTAAGAGAATATTATTGCTGGCATGGATATGGGGTTTAATTTTAAGTGAAACGCCATAGGGTTTAAACATAACGTTTGCAACACGTTCTGATATTAACCGGATGGGGATTTCTCCACCGGCAAGAAAAGAAGATACAAAGCCATCTCGACATAATATTTTAGGGTTGGATAAAACCTTGGCTTTCCCATTTTCAGATAGGGCTTGAACAATAAGATTTAAGTCGCTACCGGTAGAGATTGTGCGTTGCAATAAAGTGTTGTTCAAAGCAAGGTTCGCTTGGGCTGAAATTGTATCTGGCCATTGAATGCCTATGTTCTTGATGGCAGAGTTGTGAACTTCTAAAAACTTAACATCAATGAAAACAGAACTTTTTTTAGAGCTATGAATATGGATACCATCATCAATTAAAGGGTAAAGGCTTTTAGCAATTAGCAATACCTTTTTTTTGTCCTGAAGGTGATTTACATAACCTTTTAATCTAAAGTACTTGCCTTGAGGTTCAACAAATATATTTTTGTAATGATATTGGTGGATTTTGGTTTGCAAAAGTTTATGTAAAAAAACGAACTTTTTTTGATTAAAGTGAGTGAGGTCAATAATATTATTATTTTGCTGTTTTATTGCTTCCAGTAGAGCCAAATCTTTAGGCTTAAAGAGAGTCCCCTTAATGAGGTATTGATTGGATTGCTTTTGTATATAAAGGGTTTTTATTTTTTGTAGTTGTTTGATTTGCTTTATGAGAGATGCATCGTTGCTTTTGTTTCCTACTATAACAATGTATTTGTACTTTTGTTGATTTTTTCGCCAAATGACTAAAGATGTAGAACCAGTTTTAATACCGGTTAAAATAATTTCTTTGTTATTTTCTATGATGGTAACATCTGCAATTTTAGGGTTGCCTATAGATACACGTATTATATTGTCACCGGGTATAACTTTTTGATGGCCAAGGTCTAAAAAAATATTTTTTTGTGCATACAAAGAAGGTAAGGCTAACAGTATTATTATGAGTGATATAGCCAGAGTGATGCGCATGTTTTAAGCTTAAAGCAATATAAATGCCAGCATACAGTGTGAATAAATACGCTTAAATTAACATTTAAAGATGCGCAAAGCTAAAAGCGATCGATTTTCTTACACTAGCAGTTTGAATTTAGATGTATCAATAGGTAAAAGAAAGTTACAAAAGATAAAATTTATTCAGTCAAAGTGAGTCTGATGGGTAACTTTACAGTTTTTAAATGCCATCGGTTTTTATTGGATCGGTTTTTTTCCATGTATTTGACTTGAATAGATATATGAGCAGGGTTTCCTTTGTTCCGAATGATGTCAGTATGAATATAGCCTCCTTGCCAACAGTCTTGTTTTGGCTTGAAGTAATATTGAAAAATTGGAATACCTTTGATGGATTGAAAAGGAATTGTTTTTGTTTGAATTTGCGTTAAGTCGGTATGAGCTTCCTCCCAAAGCTGAATAACTCGACCAAAATTGATAGGTTTTGCATCGCTAGAGGTGTTGTTTTCTGAAAAATTTGCATTTAAACGCCATTGAAACTTTCGATTGTCAGCCAGTTGATGTCTTCTTTTGCTGATGTGTCTTCGGCTTTTTGATTTACTTTCAAAGTTTTCATACATGTTTTTCAAGTTCATAGCGCAGTAATTTTTATCACGTCTGTGTGAGAGCGCATGAAAAACTTTTATGTTGAGGTTCCCGTTTTCATCATAGGATTCAATTAATGTGTTGGCACTAAGATCAATTTTATCTAAAAAACTATCATTGGCTAGCTGGCTGGAGTCTATGTCAATAGAATAGAAATAGCTTTCTATGGCCTTGGCCTTAGAGCTTATGACGCAGTTGATTGATAACAGTATAATAAGTAAGTTTTTTATTTTAATATTCGCCATTGTTGCCATAAGCATAGCCAACTCTCTCAATCAATTGCTCTGATCTATTTTTTAAGTTTATCCAGCGTTGGTGAGGAGAGTTATTATTTTTATAATCACTAAAATTAGAAATCTTTTCTAACAAAGGTGTTAGACCGCTCATGATATTTCTCTTAATGGTTTGGTTAAATGGACGACCAAGCATACATGCTCTAACTGAAAGATAGCGATCCTTAATTTTTTTATAGCTAACTCTATTAGCAATATTAAGGTTTTGTTGTATAAAATTGAATGCTTCATTTGTCAGTTGGTAAGCATGGTAGGGATTGTAACTTTTTAAAGCCTCAAAGTTAAATTGATCTTCTTTTAGTGAGTGAAAAAAGCCTTGATATTGCTGAGCATCGTATACAATTTCAGTACATTCAGAGTTTATTTTTTCTGGATTACTTTCTGGAATTGCATTGATCTTTGCTACCGTTTGTTGAATGTTATCCAAGTTAAGATTTAGGTCCTCAATGCAAGTATCAGGCAAAATTTCATGCAATGAACTGATGTATGTGCTTTGATCAAGGTACCTGAAATAAGCTTTTCGACTATATTTGGGACTATAAACATCTGGAGCAAGAGCATCAACAATCAGTAAAAACACGCCACCACTTTCCTGCCACGGAAACTTAACATACTTTTGTTGAATAATGGTAGAGGCTTGTACTTTTAAAGTTTCAGACTCTTGAGCATGAACAGATATAAAGCCGCAAAATAAAACACTACATAAGACTATTTTTTTAATTTTCCCCATAACAGCAATTAACCTAGCAAAAATTATACAAAGCGTCAAATCAAGAATGAGAGTGGTCTTCATTGAGTATGTTTGAAGAGCATAGTGGGTTATACTTTTAAAAAAAGTGGTACCGGAGCCCGGAATGGCACTGTCTCGGCTTGCTGAGGCAAGCTTCCCAGTATTCCGTCTCAAAAAGCAGTGCTTTTTGTTCTTCCTAACCGGGCCAAATGTTGAATTGCAAAACTTGAAGAACAAAATAATTTCTGCCCTAAAGGGCAAAAATTATTTTGGTACCGGAGGCCGGAATCGAACCGGCACAGCTTAATAAGCCGCAGGATTTTAAGTCCTGTGTGTCTACCAGTTCCACCACTCCGGCACAGAATTAGGTTAAGAACCTAGTAGAATAAGCTCAATACAGACTTTAAACTTATTTTGCGAGGATTTTTTATTTTTTTCAAAAAATGTATTTTTTTTAGATTGATATTGATTATCAATATCCAAAAAGGTATGGGCATAGGGTGAAATTATCCGAAGTGCCAAATAAAAATATGCGAGTCAAAGTTTCAACATTCAATCAAGGCTACAGTCAAAAAATTATTGAACGCCTAAGAAATTTGGGGATTGTAGAAAACAAAACAATCTCAATATTGCACAGCTTACCTTTTGGGGGCCCCGTGGTTGTACATGTGGGGTGCTGTGTTTTTTCTTTATCAAGAGAAGTGGCACAGTGGGTAGAAATTGAACCCGAAGCAAGTCATTAAAGGTGTGCATGTCTAAGCAAAAACATAAAAAAATTCTTTTGGTAGGAAAACCGAACTCAGGAAAATCTTTATTATTTTCAAAACTCACAGGAGTTAGACAAAAAGTGTCCAACTTTCCCGGCGTGACGGTTGAAATTAAGCAAGCCCAGTATAAAGAGTTCCATTTGGTTGATTACCCGGGTATTTATTCCTTGGATAGCATTTCTATTGATGAAGAAATAGCCATTAACTCTCTCCAAAGCGCTTTGGAGAATGAAAAAGATGAACTTACAGCCGTTGTTTGCGTGGTGGATGCCACGCGTTTTGATATGAGTATGTCTCTTGCTTTGGATATACGCCAAGAATGTTTAAAACACAGTGTTCCCATGATTCTAGCATTGAATATGATGGATGAGTTGGAAAAGAATAATCTTCACGTCAACCTCAAAGGGATAGAAGAAGCATTGAATGTACCGGTAATAGGGATGTCAGCTAAAACCAAACAAGGTTTTACTGAGCTGTACAATGAAATTAGCCGTGTAGGCTTTAAAGACATGCCTTTGCCTAGCTTTAATAAAACTAAACAAGAGCTCTTAGAAGAGCTGAATCAAAAATTTGCTCCAAAGTCAGATGTGTTGATTGCCAAACAAAATTACTTAGATCGAGTATTTTTATCCCCTTGGCTGGGCGGTGTTTTGTTTGCTTTGGTCATGTTGTTGGTGTTTCAATCTATTTTTACCTGGGCAGAACCCTTAATGGTGGCGGTAGAAAATATCTTTGCCTTTTTAGGGTCTTTGGCTTTGTCTACGCTCTCTGAGGGTGTGGCTAGAGATTTTATCATTGAAGCTTTAATTGAAGGTGTAGGTGCGTTTGTTATTTTTGTGCCGCAAATTTTTGTTTTAACCTTTATCATTGGCATTTTAGAAGACAGTGGTTATCTGGCCAGGTCAGCTATTATTTGTCATAGAATTTTAAGCTTTTTTGGGTTTTCTGGAAAAAGTTTTGTGCCACTGCTTACCGGTCATGCCTGTGCGATTCCAGCTATTTTGGCGGCTAGGACCATTGATTCTCCCAAACGCAGATGGATTACCATGCTGACTGTGCCTTTGACGGCGTGTTCTGCGCGTTTACCCGTATACAGTTTGTTGATTGTGACCTTAATTCCAGCGAACGCTATTGTTGCAGGCTTTTTGGGTTTAAGAGGCTTATTGTTTTTTGCATTGTATGCCTTTGGTATTGCGATGGCTCTGTTGGTGGGAGTTTTGATTGATCGCTTCTCAACCAATAAAGATGACAATGACTATCCGTTTATTTTGGAGTTACCGCCTTATAGAGTACCTGGAATAAAACCCTTGTTGCAAAAATCATTTAGAGCGGCTTGGTCTTTTTTATCAGGGGCAGGTCCCATGATTTTTGTGGTCACGGTTATTGTTTGGGCCTTGGGTTATTTTCCTAATTATGGTGAGTCTTTGGAGCAATCTTATTTGGCCAAGTTGGGTCATTTCTTTGAACCGGTTTTTGCACCCTTAGGCATTGATTGGAAATATGGTGTAGCCATTTTGGTGTCATTCCTGGCCAGAGAGGTCTTTGTGGGTACTTTAGGAACCATGTTTGGTATTGAGTCTGCGGATGAAAATCTGTCGAGCTTGAGTGAAAAGATTCAAAACAGTGGCTTTTCTCTGGCTTCAGGTATAGCGCTTTTGGTATTTTATGCTGTTGCCTTACAGTGTGTATCCACTGTAGCCGTATTGGCCAAAGAATTAAAAAACAAATGGCAAGCATGGGGTGTGTTTGTGGCCTACGGAGTTTTAGCCTATATTATGGCTTTGATCACCTATATGTTTTTTAATGGATAATTTTGCTTATCTAATTTTTTTAGAAAGTTTGATGATTAATGTTGGTGACAATGACCTTCCCAACACTTGTATTTTCTAATGGTCATGATGTGGCCAATAAAGAGCATTAAACCGCCTATGATAAAACATGCTTCTTCCCAAATATGATTATGAGGGTGGCTATGCTGGTGTTGATGTGTTGGAGAAAAACCTTCTGGTGGTAGAAAACCTAAAGCGGTAACTGCAATACCAAGAATGAGTAAGGCAAAAATAGTTTTGGATTGATGCATTTTATAGTGACGCAAAATAGTCCATAAGGCCAATGCTGTCATAGCAGCAAAGAAGCTGATATGAACCCACTGATTTTCAAAATACTTTCCTAAGGAAGGTAAAGAAACCAATAAGATGGGGGTCAGTAAACAGTGAATAGCGCATAAGCTAGAGCAACAGATACCAATAAGATCAATGTTTAGCTTTTTGTTTTTTTTATGACCCTGCTTAACCACTGGCACAAACTATATAAAAGTTAAATTAAAAGCAAGCGCTTGTTGATAATTTTATCCACCCCTATATTGTACTTTTGTATGTTGGTATGCGAGCCATGCTCTTTGATGCAAAGGGGCTTGGTGAACCCTGAAAATATCAACAGCATGCTGAGATAAGGCCATGGATATGCCAATGCTTTCATAATCTCTGGCATGGGCATCCAGATTACAAAATAGCTTCATAAAAGATTTTCTGGAGTGACCGATAAGAAGCCTACATGGAATATCATTGAACTGATCAAGGTTTTGTAAAATTTTTAGAGATTGAGAGGCCGTTTTGCCAAAGCCTATGCCGGGATCAAAAATTACTCTTGAAACATCAATGTTGTTTTTATCCAGCAACGTTAGTTTTTGATCAAGCCATTGTTTTAAAAATACAATGGGATCCGTATCGTGTGCCATAACATTTCTAGGGTCTACCGGAGCATTTAAACTGTGCATTAAAACGTAATCGCAGTTTGTTTGTTGCAAAGTAGAAAACATTTCAGGATCTTTAAGTCCACTAACATCATTAATGGTGTGAAGTTCAGTTTGCTCATGAACAAACTGAGCAACTGAAGCATGCATTGTATCAAGACTTAAACGCGGTTTAAGTAAAGTTTGTTGATTAAAGTATGTATTCCATAACTGTAAAAAAGGTTTGATACGTTTTATTTCTTCTTTAGGAGAAACAATGTCAGCATTGGGTCGTGTTGAAGCCGCGCCAATATCAAGGTATTGAATGGTATGCTTTTGAATGGTGTCCAATTGTTTTAAACACGTTTCATCATTGAAAGCTTTGCCATCTGAAAAAGAATCTGGGCTAAGATTTAAAATATGCATCCATGCTGGCATGTGTATAGATTTAGATTTTTTTAAAATTTTAAGGGCATCGTTTTTAGGGATATCGCTTGGATTAACAATGTCCAACAAAGGCTTTAAAACAAAGTCCCGTTCAAGCAGTCTTGGATGCGGGATGGACAGGCTTTCTGTATCAACAAGGGTCTGTCCATAAAATAAAATATCTAAATCAATGGGTCTAGGTCCCCATTTTAGGTTTAAGTCACGTCCTAGTTTAAGTTCAATGCTTTTGATTTTATTAAGCAAACTTTGCGCTGAAAGCTCTGTACTCAATCTAAGAACAGTATTTAAATAGGGTTTATTCCAGTGGTCAGGTGCATCAAGAGGCAGCATGGCCGGGGTCTGATAAATGGGAGCAACTTCAATGGGGCCAAGGCTATGTTTTTCAAGTAAAGTCAAGGCTTGAGTAAAATACTGCTGTCTTGGTTCCATGTTGGAACCCATGGCTATATAACAGTTAGTCAATCCAATCTCCACAGGTATAGCTTACGCCATTGTTATAGCTGTCTTTAATAGGAGGGGTTAATTTCAAGAGCTTTACTTGGGCTTTGCAATTTTGTGGAATATGTTGTGAAACAATATCAAAAAACTGACGACAAAGTTTTTCAATGAGTTCGTATTGATTTTTTTTTACATCATCCTGTAAAGCCTGAGATAATTTTAAATAGCATACTGTATCGTTAAGCTTGTCGGTTTTTTCCGCTTGGGGATTGTCTGCAAAGGCTATTTTTATGGTGGCGCTTACTTTTTGCGCATGGTAGCGCTCTTGTTCAGAATCGCCGAGGTGCACCCAAAAATGAAAATCATGCAAGGTTAAGCATGAAGAAGACTGGCTTAGCATGCCAGCTTCTCATCATAGTCATTCATTTCTGTTAGAAAATTCCAAAGAGATTGAGCTGAGTGCTTTGCTGCATCTAAAGCATGTGATTGTTCATCCTCAGAAAGTTGATCAAGAAGGTCTTCACACGCTTCTCTGTGAATAACATCTGCACTTTGGTGAACTTTAAAAAAGGCCAGGCTTTGTTCATCGTTAATAGCATAAAACTTTTTTAAACCGTCAATTTTGGTTTTTGCAACTTCTGGCACTTGATATTCATAAGCATAGAGAGATGCTAGACCTTCACTGTAAGAGCTGCGAGCATATTTAAAAAAAGTATCAATAACGGTGTTAATGGCTTGTCCACCTGTGTGCTGATCTAAACGTTCTGCATTAGCGCCAACACCGTTTGCAAAGTCTGCCCATAGTTGTGGATGGTCTTTTCCCATAGAGCCTTCTTCTTCATTTAGATTTTCAAGTAAGATTTTTCTTTTTGTGATGTCTTCACATAAAGAATGGGTAGCGCTGATATAGCGGGGAAAAGCTTTAACATGCTGGTAATATTCTTTGGCGTAGTGCTGTAAAGTTTCAGCTTTCAGTTTGCCTTCGTTCCATTTTTGATAAAATGGATGCTCAAGTAAATGATAATCTGCAATGCTTTGCTTTAGCTTTTCTGAAAATGACATGGGCTCTCCTTGGTTAAATTTTTATTAGATTAAGCGGTGACGCTTGATTTGAAAAGCTAAACATATTAAACATTTTGTTAAGTTATGCTTAACAAGATAGATTTGAACAAATTGAATGTTTTTTTTGTGGTGATGGAAAGTAATTCATTCAGTGATGCAGCAGAAAAACTTAACGTTTCAAGATCTGCCATTAGTCAGTCCATGACGATCTTGGAGGGGCAACTGGGTTATGGTTTGTTTTTAAGAAAGTCACAAAAAATATACCCAACTCAAAAAGCACAAAGGATTTTTGAAAACTTAAAAGAATATCAGCATAGTTTAGCGCTTAGTTTAGTGCATGAAAGTAAGCGTGAAGAAGACATTGGTGGTATTGTTAAAGTTGGTGCCTATGAGGATTTTGCCAAAACCCACTTAAGTTTGGCTGTAAAAAAATTTCACGAGCTTTATCCCAATGTCATACTGCAATTTAATTTTGCTGCCCCAAGTCAGCTACAGAGCATGTTGGAGGATAATCGTTTAGATCTATGTTTTTCTATTTTTCCCAGTCAAGGAGTGAAATCCATAACAACAAAGAAAATATACACTGAAGACTTGATTTTATTGACCCCTGAAAACTATTTAAATGAATGCAAACAACTAGAAACATTGATTGAATTACCCATTGTGGATTATTTTCCCAAGCATATTCTGTTTAAGCGTTGGGTGTATCAGCATTATAAAAAAAGACGTTCTAAGTTTAATATCAAGCTTTATGCCGCTTCTTCAGAAATGGTTTTGCAATGTATTGCCGATGGTCTCGGTATTGGAGTGGTCCCCAGTTATGTCTATGAAAAAAGACGTCTGGCCTTGCCAGATGTTTTTAAGGTTAGCCCCAGTAAAAAAAGTCTAAAGGATTATATCTGGCTTAATCAGCATAAAAATCAATACAGTAGCCAGGCGCATCAGGTTTTTTACCAATATATCGTGCACTATTTTGATTCCTATATTGAATAGTATTTAATTAATGATAATATAATATAATATAATTAATGATTGAGCATGTTCAAACCCTAAAAGCCTTGTCAGACTTTAAAACCATGCATAAAGCAGCAACGGCTTTGCGCGTTAGCCAACCCACAGTAAGTAAGCGTATTGCTCAGTTAGAGCATCAGCTGAATAAAAAGCTTATTCAAAAAAATGGCCGCAATGTTGAGTTAACAGCTGAAGCATTGAAGATTCTTGAGCAAGTCTTGCCCCATTTAAGTGCTGTAAAATCTATTTTGAATGAACAGCCCAATCATAGCTTGAAGGCTATGCATGTGGGTTTTTCTGAGTCTGTATTGATTGCTCGTGGTGATTTTTTATTTAAAAAACTTGAACAACAAAAACCAAGTGTACAACTTATTCCGCATGCGCACAGAAGTCCTGTGGTTTTAGATAGGGTAATGTCTGGAGAGTATCTGTTTGGTGTATGTGCGGGTAATGCCAATAAGGTAGGAAGCATGACGGTTAAAAAATTGTGTGATGAAGCCATGGTTCTTGTTAATCCTGAGTTGGATAGAAAGCTTATGGGAATTGAACAATCTTCTGAAACTATGCAGTCTATTGCACGGCAATTGCAAAAACAAAATTTAAGGCCAGACTATTTTTTGGAATCTTATGCCGCTATAACCCGTTTAGCACAAAAGAAGCTGTTTAGAGCTATTGTTCCAATGAGTTTATGTGAAGCGTTTAAACTGCCAGAAAAGCAGTATAAAGTCTTAAATATAAAACGACCATTGATTTTTGTAGCACGACAAAGCATTTTTCAGCGTAACGACGTTCAAACAATGTATCAAATACTAAAATGTGTTTATCGCATAGTTTAGAAATCAATTGCAACGGTAAAGCCTGTCTCAGAAAGTGCTTTACAAGCCTGGGTAAAGTCATTTGACTTCACTAAGATATAATCTGTATCAAAAGTAGATATGGCAAATAAGCTGATTTTCTGTTCAGCCAAAGGTTTGGTCAGTGAATACAGAATGCCAGTTAATGAAAAGTCCAATGGCCCTTCAACTTTAAGCGCGCGCCAATCTTTTTCATGTTGAATATCTTTAGGTACATTGTTTTGTGAGCAGACAATGGAGAGTTCATCTTGGGTTTTGTTGATGGAGAAAAACTCAGAATGATGTGCCCATTCAGGTATAGGGTCAGATGGGTTAAGTCTTGCTATAGCAAAGGTTTCATTTAAAGCAGTAAGTTTCATGTCAAATACAGCTTATCGAAAATAGCCCACATGCATGTTTTTAGGCTCATTTTTCTGTAGCATAGCATTGATGAGCATAGAAAACAGACTCATTAATAATGCACCTACGATGGCTGAAAAAATATTGGTGATATAGTAGCCTTTGACAAGACCAGCTACCAGCCAAAAACTTAAGCCGTTGATGACCAAGAGAAAAATACCAAAGGTAAACAGAGTCAAAGGTAAGGTTAGGATGATCAACAAAGGTTTGATAAAACTGTTGATCAGACCAAAAACAGCACCCGCTGCAATGGCGGCCAAGATACCATTAAGCTCAATGCCCGGAATGATTGAAGAAATAACAACAATAGCCAATGAGTGCAGAGCCAAACGGCTCCAAAATGTAGATTGAATCATAATGCTTGCAATATATACACTCAACAAAGTTTGGCCAGTGAAAAATTATAAAATTTTTAAGATTGCCTATCAGTAACCATAGGCCCGGAGCCGCTGAAAAAGAAAACAGACGAACGCCCGACCCCCACCCAGATTCGTAGTCTGGTGCTCTATCCAGCTGAGCTACGTGTGCAATTGAATCACCTTGCTACAAAAAAAAGCCTAACTATTGAGAGTTTACAATAGTTATCATGGCTTTAAGCGCATATATTGTATCCCATATGCTGTTACGAGCTTTTGTGAAGTCTTTTGCAGTGTTATGATAAACGTCCTGTTGAATGCCTTTATGATAGGCAAACAGCATTGCAGGGTCTTTGGCTATGACATAAGGAGGGTTTGGACTGGAAGACAGAGATAAGATTGCTGTAAGTACAACCGGATTAAATTCTACAACGCTTATAACCGCAGGTGCAACCTCTCTTAAGTTCTGTACAAAGCGCGTTTCCGCTAAGTTCATTGAGAAATACTTTGGTTTTAATTCAGCCAAAAGATCACGAAATTGCAGCGCTTCTGGATAAGGAACCAAGCCCTTTTCTACCCCTTCTTGAAAAACATCTTGACCTTTTTGGCTGAGGCGAAATGTTGCATAATCCTCAACTTTAACCCATTCAATGAGACCATTTTTTTGTGAGTTATAAAGCGTAAGTGCCAATTCTTTTGAAAATGCTGTTTGTGCTTTATTTGAAAAGAAATCAAGAAAATCCTTGGTATCATCCCACTCAGATTTAGAAATAGTAACCGTTTTATAACCTTCTTGGAGCCTACTGTCGTCTTTCCATTCGCAACCCAATAGCAAAAATGTATAATCGTTAATGATTAGCTTTTCAGCATTAGTCATGTTCGCTTCCAAAGTGAGAGAATATTTTGAACATGCTTCCCAACAAATAGGGTTCAGCTCATCGAGGACCAGGGCATTTGGATGTGAGAGTAAGTAGGGTGCTGATGGTACAAAAATGCGTGCATTCACTTCTTTGTGCGACAAATCAATGTTTTTTCGATTGAGAATATAATCCCAGGTTAATTCTGTTCCAGGTTGTCTGGGATTCATAAATTGAGATTTAGGATTTGGATTAAAAGAACACGTAGCTTCCCAGCCAGAAATAGCAAAGCTAGGTTCAATACCAAAACAAACAATTAATCCTCCAACGGCTTTTAACAAAAATGATTTCATAGTTATTTTCCCCTAAAAAGTTGTGTAAAAATACAATATAATGCAATGCAAAAAAAATCAAGCTGTGTTTTACATGATGAATTAGAAATACCAGTATTTCTACAAAAGTAACCGGCTACCTTTTGATAGAGCGAGATTGATTGAATTAAAATATGGATGTAGATAGGTCGATGAGCTTCAAATAATGGCGCACCCGGAGCGATTCGAACGCCCGACCCCCAGATTCGTAGTCTGGTGCTCTATCCAGCTGAGCTACGGGTGCATGTGAGAGGCATAGGTACAAATAAACCGATCATTTGTAAAGATAATTTCCTAAGATTGGTCAATAAAAGACAATAGGCTACCTTTTAGATTGAATTACTGAAAAAAGTTGATCTGTGCCCCCCTTGAGTTACAAGAGCTCTATGCCACAGAGAAAAACAAACGAACTGCGTTCAATAGAAATTACTCCAAATTATATTCATAACCCCATGGGCTCTTGTTTGATTAAAATGGGGCAGACTTGGGTGCTGTGTACGGCTTCAGTAGAAGAAAAAGTGCCACCATTTATGGAAAGAAAAGGCAAAGGTTGGGTGACTGCTGAGTACTGTATGTTGCCAGCATCTACACACACCAGGTCTAAACGTGAAGCTAAGTCAGGCAAGCAAAGTGGCAGAACGCAAGAAATTCAACGTTTAATTGGTCGTTCTTTAAGGGCTTGTATTGATGAGCGTTTGTTGGGTGAAAGAACCATCACCGTGGATTGTGATGTCTTGCAAGCCGATGGCGGAACACGGATTGCTTCTATTAACGGTGGTTTTGTGGCCATGTCTATTGCTATTAAAAAACTGATGCAAAAAGGTAAAGTTGAGCATAATCCCATTCGCTCACATGTTGCCGGAATCAGTATGGGGCTTAAAGATGATAAAGTCTATACAGATTTGGATTATGATTTAGATTCCACCTGTGATGTTGATATGAACCTGGTTTTCTTGGGCAATGGCTCATTGGTGGAAATCCAGGGGACTGCAGAAAGAGGAACTTTTAGTTTTGAGCAAACCCAAGCCATGTTGGGACAAGGTTTTGAAGCGGTAAAAGAAATTGTTAATAAACAAAGCCATGCCATAGAAACAGCATGAATATTTGCATCGCCACACAAAATCAAGGAAAACTCAAAGAGTTTCAGTATTTGGCTGAGCAGTTTTGCCCGCAAGTTTCTTTTTATTCCATTAAAGAATCCAGACAAGATAATGCTCCAGAGGTGGTAGAAAATGGCAGTACTTTTTTAGAGAATGCGAGCATTAAAGCCAAGGCCTATGCCCGCTGGTTAAAGAAACCCTGTCTCTCAGATGATTCAGGTTTGGTGGTAGATGCTCTAGCAGGTGAGCCGGGTTTGTATTCAGCCCGTTATGCAGGGCCGGATGCCACGGATGCAGATAATAATGCAAAGTTATTGCATGAGATCAAAGTCAAACAACTAGTAGATCCTAAAGCCAAGTTTGTTTGCGTTTTGGCCTATTACAATCCTTTGACCGAGCAGATGCTAACAGCAGAGGGTGAGTTGCATGGTTGTATTGTTTCTCAAACAAGAGGAAATCAAGGCTTTGGCTACAACCCTTTGTTTTATGTTGAAGAACGCAAGAAAACCTTGGCAGAGATGGATATGAAAGAAAAGCTCAGTTTGGATCACCGTTCCCTAGCGTTTCAGGCTATCAGTCAAAAATTACAAAGTATCCTGTGATAATAGCGATATTAGGTTGACTTTTTTTCTCAGGCACTCTAAATAATGTGCTCTTTATCAGTCAGCAAGACTGTCTAAAATGTCGGGGCGTAGCGCAGCCTGGTAGCGCACCTGCTTTGGGAGCAGGGGGTCGTTGGTTCAAATCCAATCGCCCCGACCACTTATTTTCTAACTATCTAAAATCATTTGATAAATTTTAAAAATAGTCCTTTTGGGAAAGAAATGGGAAAGATAAAAAAATTTCATTGCTGACGGTTTTATTGTTTTGAACAAACAGCTCTAGAAATTAATATTATCCAGCGCTGTTAGCTCTTTTTGAATTTAGAGAAATTACATTATCAGATCCTCCATTATCAGGAGAAGGGTTGGATTTTTTAATTTTACCAAATTCAAAATCAACAATGGCATCACGTTGAGTTTGCTCAGTGACTTTTGCATAATGCTGAGTGATACGAAGATCCTGATGTCCTAAAGCTGCTTGAGCACCACGAATATTTCTTGTCTGGTTTGCATAGATTGATGCAAAAGAATGTCTTAAAACGTGTGTAGAGCGGTCAGGAAGGCCTAATTTTTTAAAGGCACCTTTGTATGCACGTTGGATAGCATTATACTTAATCAATTCACCTTTTCTGTGAAATACCAATTGTTGTCCTGGGTTGAGCGCTTTCCATTCAGTCAACAGTTGAACCAATTTTTCGGGCATGACAATTTTCCTAAAAACACCTGTTTTGGTGTTTTCTCTGATCTTGGGTTGTTTGGTCCAAAGATCCCAATTGCATACTCTTTTGATTTCTACTGTTTGACTTTGAAAGTTCACGCAGTCCCACATTAAACCACAA
>JALEGL010000008.1 GCA_022763185.1 bacterium
TTGTATAAGAAATCTCTATTAAGTCAGGTTGAACAACAGGTTGATTGTTTTCATTTAAAAAGTATTGGCGAGCTTCTTTTTCTATATCAAGCAATAAAGAGTTATCGCTATTTAAGTAAAAATCTAAATTTAAATAAGAAAAAACATCATTTTCAAAGTCCCAGGTTTCATAGGCATGAGGTAAAGTTACATTAAATTCCCTTAGATAGTCTTGAGATATTATTGATCTATTTTTAACAATATGGTCACTAAGTTGGGGGTCTCCCAAAATGAGGTTGTTTTCAATTTTGATGTCGTCTGTAAATACAATATTCCTAGCTGCATCCATAAACCAGGTCCATTTGCCTCTAGTAATTGAATCTATAGCTTCTTCAGTAAGAACTTTAGGTGATTGAGATTCTTCAAATTGAACCAAGTTTTCCCAAACTTTGTCACTCAAGTTTTGTGTTGAAATACCTTGTGCAAAACATAGGTTGGTAAAAATAATAGCCAATAAATATAAAAAACAAGAATTTTTTTTCATAACAGTAACCCCTAAAAAATACAGTTAGTTAATATAACAGGTATGTTATATAACAAACAATGAGACATTTGGACAGTGAAAAATAACGCGCATTGACAATTTTGACGTTATCAGAGAAAAGATAACCGGGTACCATTATTCTGAATTATTTGTTTAGGTGCCAGGCATATTTTTGTAACATGATGCATTTCAAAAGTACGCCTGGCACCTAAACATGGCATTAAGTTCCGGGGACAGCTACCTTATTTCTCCATCCGCATAATTATAATTCAGTCGACTGTCCCCGGAATTAGTCTCCGGAATTATGACACCTAAACTAAAAATGATATATGTAGGGATCATGACTAATTTAGAATTTTTAAAAAAAAATTATAAAGCTATTCTTTTTGAAAAAACAAATTCTTCGACATTTAATATTGTTATAAATGACTATGAAGTGTTTGATGTTTTTGAAGATTATTTAATTGAGAAGCTAAACATAGAATACTCTCATATGTTTAATTTAGATAAAAGCTATAAATTAGTATATGAAAATTTAGATGTTATAAAGCAGATTGTATTATTAGACTTTTTAAATACAATTTCTGTAAAAGTGGATAAAAAAACACGTACTGATATAGAAAAGCCGTTCTGGCAAACAGTCTACGATTATATTTTTGAAATATTAAATATAAATAAAGATATTTTAGATCAGTCGACGGTTGATGCTGTTAGGCACTATTTAAATCATGATGAGTATGAACTTGCTTTTGAAGGTCTTTTTATTGATATTATTAAATATAAAGTGACACCTATGCTAGATATTGAAAAAGCAAAGAACGTTGCTATTTCATTAAATTTGAATCATGAGTCAGTACTAGATGCAGAATTTTGGAGTAACTTTGAAAGCTACTTTTTGAATTCTGGGGACGTGTATCGAAATAGTAGAAAATAGAAAAGGTATCCAGTTACTTTGTAATTCCGGGGACATGTACCGAAATCTAAATTATCTGGGTTTAAGTAAGGCCTCTTTGTGTGTATGTGCCAGGCAGTAAGCAGCAATCTGAACCTGATATGCACTTGAAAATAAAGCTAGAAGTTCAAGAAAGACTTGATAGTCTTCGTCTTTAAAAAATACCATTTGCCGACGATTTCCCCGGTTGACAAGATGATGAGCAATATTAGGAACAACTACACGAGATAATCTGGCCATTCCTCTTTCAATAGCAATTCCAATACCAGGTTATTTAGATTACGGTATACGTCCCCGGAATTGAAAATTTCCATATAGGTAAATATATTTATATCGAAAATCAAAAGGGCGAATGTATTGATGATATTTTGGTATTTAATGATTGAATTTTTGTTCAAGAAAATGGTTTCTATGGCTTTAATGACTTTAACTATTAGAGTGAAGTGAAAACTCCCCGACGTGTAGTTCACAGCAATGTATAACATTGAAAGTTGCGCCAAAATAAAATGTTTGGAACTTATCAGCACTTAATTGCTTAATCATAAAACACTGTTTTAATGGTTAAAATTCCTATTTTTATATAACCAAAAAAGCACAATACTTTTAAAAGATTTTTATTTGAGAATAAAGATGCGATGTGTTATTAAATAGAAAAATTAGAAAGGGAAAATGATGAAAAACACAATTAAAATATTATTAATCTCATGCACGATATTATTTGGAGCCACCAATTTATATGCCCGTGACTGTTCCAAAGGAGACTATGTAAAGCTAAACAATCTGTGGGTATCATGGCTTTTGAAACAAAATTTAGACACAGAGGATTATCCAGCAGTTTTTGAAGGTGAAAATGGCAATTGTCAATTGTTGTGTGAAGACTATCAATTAGAGAGAAGTAGAAAATATTTAATGGTATACAGCTATATTAATAATTGTAATGGTAAGAGTGGCATACCTGCAGATTATTATTATTGGAAAAAACAAGATTTAGAAGGTTTAGGGGTTGATTTCTATGATCCAACATCTTCATCACTGTTGCCACCAGGGCAAAAAAATCCAGTTTCCGATGACATAATGCGTATAGAATAGGTGAGCTTTTTTTTAATTCTAAGGAGTTAAAAAGGGGCGGTTAGGTCAATCACATTGGCATTGTATCATTAATGATCAGGCGTTAGGCGCATTGTTTTGGTGCAATGCAGTAGATTGTGTGCAGCTTTTGCGAAATGTCTCCGGCAATCTAATTTGTATGCTTTGACTTTATTTCCGTACTTCAGAAAAATTTGAGTTATATGTGTATGCTTCTTAGATTTAAAGCAAAAAGTGAAAAAATGTGGTCAACAAACGGCAAAGCCAGCTCCAAATTTAAGAAAATACATTGCGTCTAGCTAAGGGGAAAATTTACTTGCTTGAGCTGTAAAATAATGCAATACATTTTTAATTGACGTGCTGTGTAAAGTGATGTACCAAAATCTGCCAAGAGTTAGGGGAAAAAAAGCCATGAATAAAAAATATATTTTATCTATTTTATTTTTATTTAATTTATTGAGTATGCCAGCAGTTTTTTCGGGGCCTGCACTCGAATGGGTACAACAGTATGCTTCAACCAGTCCATTTGAATCTATTAGGAAACGGACGTACATCAAAGAATTAAATCAAAATCAGTTGTTTAAATTGCAAAGTAGTTCGCCATCTGTTCAGTATTCAGCTAAACGTTATCAAAGAAATGGCCAAAGTTTTAGCTCAATGAGTGCACAGGATCTAAATCAGTATGTAAAGCGCTACAACCAAGATTCTCAGATTAAAGGTTGGGATAAAACGATTCGGCAAAACATTGAAGCTAGTATTCGGGAATATGAACCTGGACAAGGTGATTTAACAATTATTGTTACAGGAACACTGCACGGGATTGATTTTTATCTCAATCAATTGGTGACCAAAAGTTTGTCTGATTATCATATCGTATACGCCATTGATTATTGGAGTGAGGATAGCTTGCGAATATCCAGGGATTATAAAGAAGTGATAGAAACGGCTGGACCTCAAGAGCTGAACTTTTTTATGGGTGCCAGTCCAATTTTTCGCAGATTCCAGGATCCAAGGATGCGGAGATTTCGTAAACAAGATAGTGATGCACCCTTCGTACAAAACTTGTATGGGATGACGTACTATTATTTGAACCAACACGAGTCGCTGAAAAATCAGCAAAATTTGTACGATCAGCTCTATCCTCAGGAAAGTATCGATCAAATGCCTGATGTGATCATTTATTTAGATTCGCACAACATGCACTTGGCTGGTTTTCATTCAAAGCTCCCCTCGACTCATCAATTGAGTATGGATAATGTAGACCATGTAAGTTTTTTGATTGAAGGCTATGAGGCCAGAAAAGAGTTGTACCAATCTGATTTAGATATTTTGGCCTATTTTAGGGTAAATTCAAGTACACAGGCCGGTTTTTGCAAATATCTGCAAGGGGAATATCCTAATGGCGGGGCGCCCAATTGGGTCAAGAAAATCTGTAAAGATGCTCGAATCATAAAAAGTTTACGTGGAGTGAAAATTTTAGATTGGTGGCGCAAGAACCCAGATTTACCGGTCAATTTTTATGGGTTAGCAACTCCTAAGTTCTCTCTAGAGGACTAGTCTCACTCAAATTGTGAGGGTAAAGGTAAAGTCCTTTTCAAGCTATTATTGCTTATTAAACTATTAACCTTAAGTCATAGGCTGCTTTTGGTAAGCTGCCTTACAATACGTAGCGTTTGGGATAAGTGATTGAAAGCGGAGCTTTGTGATCGTTTTTCCTGAATCAGTAAGGGTGCTTTGAATAACATTTGTTCCCGAACTGCACTGCATTTTCCTCTTTTAAGAGTTCGTTGAAAAGGATTTTTATTTCAGCAATAGTTATTGCCTTGTTTTTTTCTTAGAGTTGACTGAACAACAGTTAAAGTCTAATTGCGTAGAGTATATTTCATAAGCGTTATGAAAGGCTAATGATGAATCGCATCTAAAATATACATCTTGCATGTTAACTATTTCATTTCTTTTATTCTCATTGGCATTTGATCGATTGCGTCAATAAAATACTTGCAGCTTTGAGGTCTAGCAGATTGTTTTTTTACTTCTCCATCCAATCCAATGAGAGAAACCTTAAAAAATTGATTATTATTGTTGGAAGTTTGAGGTTTTAAGAAAATTTTAATTTTTCTTTCAGTGAAAGCATCGTAACAGTTTATAAACAAGTTTTGCTGTTGCTGTGTGTTATCATTCTCAACTATAATAACCCTATGCCGCCAACGATTCTTTTTTAAGTCAAGCACCTTTGTATAGAGTTGAGTGATATTAGAGGCATTAGAAATAAGGGGTATACTGAGAATCGTTAAGAACGAAAAATATATAGAGTTATTTAGACCTAGCAAAAATAATTGAAAGAACTGTTTAAGAAGCATGGCTTCTTATCTTATGAGGTCTGTGATAAAAAAACATGTTGTGCATTTATATTTATACCTTGAGAAGCGCAAGATATTTCTAAATCTAATTGATTCCGGGGACAACAGAATATCCCCGGAATGCCAGAAACCATTTATATTTTTGAATTTTTGAATTGATACATTTGATATGTTTTTTTTCTTACCATGAAAATACTTGCTGCAACAATCGATGCCAAAGCTACTCCTATATATTCACTGAAGTTAAGACTTGATAACAAAGTGCTTAACATGACAATAGTTAATAAAGGAATAATGGGCTTTTTGGGGTCTTTCTTGATGGCTGCGATAGAACATAAAATGTACATGCTGATCGCAGATAAATTAGCAATAATGACCAGTTTACTGAATGTTCCGGTTAATGAAAATACGGTTACAATAAGCAGTAATGTAAAAATAGCAGCATTTGGCGTTTGTGTTTTTGGATTGATGTAGCCTAAAAACTCAGGAAAAATCTTATCTTTACCCATTTTGTATAGGATACGTGGAATTCCCAAGGACATGCTACTTAAATAACCAAACATTGACAGCACCGTTGCCACAAGTAATAAGGTTTTACCTAAAGGTCCCATAATACGTTCTGCAGCAAAAGCTAAAGGAGCATGTTTTAATGCAACAATTTCTGGCCCTAAAATATTTTGCGAAACTATTTGTAAACACATATAAACTAAAAGAATAGCAGTCATACCAATAAATAAACCTTTTTTAAGGGTGTGCTGTGGATTTTTAATCTCTTCACTTGGAGTTAAAGCACTTTCAATTCCCATAAAAGCAAACATAAGTACTAAAGCCGCCCTTATGACTGCTGTCAGTGGTGAAGAAGGCGTTATCGTATTTTCCAAATATACACCTCCTAACTTAGTTAAGCCATAGCCAATAAGGATGAGTAGTGGAAGAAGCTTAAAAAATGTAATTATGGATACTACATTAGCTCCAGTTTTAACGCCTTTGACATTACTCAGACCTAAAATAGTAAATACAGTCACAATGATTAAGGTTTTTGCCCCGATAGAAGCAAAACTAGGAAACAAAACAAATACAGCTTCTACCAAGGCATTGGCTACTGAAGCCATTGCAAAAATACCCAAGAGCAAAAGTAAAAAGCCGGTTATGAATCCAGATAAACCTCCCAACTCTTTTTCGACGTAAGCATACGGCCCCCCTGACTCAGAATTTGAATTACCTACTTTGATAAAAACAATAGTTATAAATACTGTGGTTAAAGCGCAAATGATATAGGCTAAAGGCGCATAGGCTCCTGCAATTTCATAAACTTCACCTGGGAGGCGAAAAATTCCACCCCCCACAGTACAATTAAATACGATAGCCGCCAAACTTATGGGGCCAATAGCTTGTTTAAGTACATTTGATTTTTGATTCATTATCATTCTTTCCTCTTGTGCAAAGTGCACCGGTTGTTTAAGACGTAGTATATAAAAAAAAATTATGGATTTTGGGTAGAACCCAAATTAAGCTATGAATGGCGCTGGGCGCCAATGGAAAGAGTGATGAAAATGAGAAATCATTAAGAACACTCTCTTTCTAAACGCGACTCCGAATTTTTTGTCAACCCTTTTTGTTTTTGCTCCGCTCTCAAAGCTATTTTGAGGAATAAAAATTACTTTTTTTATCTAGCATGGATGCTAAGTACCTACATTTATATATATGAGTTTATTTTCTAAACATGTGGCAAATAACTCAACATCAAGTAGCCGAGGCCCACTATAGCTAATTCTTGCTTTCAATTATAAAAAATATATTGAATAAAAGTTACGGGTAGTGAATCCAAAAAGATGCAATTTTTTGAGCAATATTTAAGCATTTGGGTAGCTCTTTGTATTGTGTGTGTGGCATTATATTAGGAAAAATTTTTGGTGATTCAATATCCTTTCTTGTTGATATGAATATTGCGACAGTAAATATTCCTGTTGCAGGACTCGCTTGGTTTATGATTTTCCCTATGATGGTGCAGATTGATTTTACTTCAATCAAAACTGTAGGTAAAAACCCCAAAGCCTTCTTTCTCACACTAATCGTAAATTGGTTGATAAAACCATTTACCATGGCTTTTTTTGCATGGGTTTTCTTTGATAAACTGTGTTTAGGTGCCAGGTATATTTTTGCAACACGATGCGTTTCAAAAATACGCCTGGCACTCTAACTAGTAGTTCATAATCAAATCAATATTGGATTGCGGTGTACTAATAATCATATGAAAATGATTATTCATGAGTACAAAGCTATGAAGATGAGCCTGATATCGATCAGAAATAGTTTAAAAATTAGGTGCAACAGATGTACCAAACTTGTTGTTGTAGAATAAAAAACCACTCTCTATTGTTCTATCTTGCGTAGATATGGTAAGTAAAGGCACTTGTACGAATAAGCTTTTCCTGGGCATGCTCTAAATAAAGCAATTAACATACCGAAATCTCCCCAAAGTAACCGGATACTTTTTTGCTAAAAAATTTTTACAAATATAAAAGTTGTAGTAGAGTTAATTTGTGTTTTTATACCGCTACGTAATTAAATCACAACGTTTAGGATTTACTCTTGTTGAGATCATGATAGCAGTGGTTATTATTGGTGTATTGGCAGCTGTCACTGTCCCTGCATATCTAGAATATGTACAAAAATCGAGAGCTTCTGAAGGTGCTTTGGCAATTCGTTTTTTTTATGATGCTGAGCATGTTTTTGCCTCAAAAAACCAAATGTTTGTCAATGATTCTACTCATGGTCAGGTGCCATGTAGACCGAGTCCAAGGTTTGTCAGTATTTGTACAAAAAGCTTAGATGGAAGTACAATTAGAGATTACCCCCCTAGCATCAAACGCCCTTTTGTCATATATCATGATAACAATTATTTTACTTACAATCCTTCAACGAGAGTTTGCACGATGGATAACTATTATGGTCATCCAAAATTACTTAATCTTGGGGGAAATGGACCAACGAGATTCAGGGGAACGGAATACTATACAACGTTTCCTACACCTACTTTCTTTTTGGTGCGTGCCCGTCAAGATCAAGCATTGGTTGATGAATACGGGGCATCTTTACCAAATACATTAATGATTACTGCAATTGCTGATTTAGATGGTGATAATGACGATGACGGCGTCTGGTGTGAAGGAGGAGGAGTTGGCTTATCTCCATCAGAATCATATTTTGATATTAAAAATCTGCATATCTATGCACGAGGAATGTATATTGATGTTTTAGGAGAAGTTAAGGGAACTGGAATGATTGTTGTTAATGAAAACGATTAATAATAGATAATAAAAAAACATTGTGAGAAAACTAATTTCATGATACGTTGCGTTATTGTGATTAAGGGGCGAAGTATATCCGGTTTTATTTTATCAATGTGTCTGGTTTTATTTATAAATGCTAACGCACAAGAAAACCAATATAAAATAGGTGTTGTTGGGGACTCTATTAGTGCCGGATTTTTAACTTGGTCTAATAAAAAAGCATTTCCATATGTGTTAAGTGAATTTGCTAAACAAATTAGAAAAGATTTATCTCTTACGGCTATTGATGCATTAGAAGGAAGATCATCCACAGAAGCCTTGATTCTTACTAAAAATATTATTCAGAATAATGATATCAATGTGTTGATACTTGAATTGGGAGGGAATGATTTAATTTATCATCAAACTTTTGATGCAGAAAGCTATAAAAAAAATATAACTTCTGCAATTGATTATGCGCTCAACCAAAATATTAAAGTTGTTTTTACACCTACAACTGTTCCAAATCATTTGATGGAAAGTCAAAGTTGGTTCGGTACAGATAAAGTGTTTAATTTAGAAGAAATTGAACTTTATCAAACTACAAATGAAGCTATCTGCTTAGACTTTGAAGAAAATACTAGTTTTCATTGCTACCCAAATCTATTTTATACGCTAGAAAAAAAACACTTTTTTGATGCTGTTCATCCTACAGCACTTGGGCATCGCATGATTGCGTACGAACTTTTAAAATGCATAAATGGTTTTATTCCGCCAAATAAAGAAGATTTTATCAAAGAGTTGGATATTAGTATGGTTGAGTCGGAGAATACAGCCTCTATAGGTCTTGGCGATTTGACAAACTACTTCATAACAAAAAATAAAATAAACTTATCTAAAGATTTGGAGACCTATCGGTTTGAAGTGTTTGAGAATCAGCAATTATGTACTGTAGGTGAAGAAACATTTTCTTTTCAAATTGATTCTGAATGGGATAACTTGTTTCGTTTTGCAGCTAAAGATGGAGAAGATAAAAATGTTTTTGAATATATTAAAAGAAAAAATAAAAGACGTATAGGTTCACGTAATGCAGTATTTATGAATAAATTTTTAGACGTTGAGAATTATTACCTAGGGAACGTTGAATATAAAGCTGAAAAATTTATTACTTTAGCTCCTCAAATACTCAATTCTGTATGCCATCGTTTATCAAAAATTGATAAGAGAACAAAAATTGACTTATTTGAAATATTTTGGAGCATGTATCAACTTGATAAAGTCGCAACATATTTACTTACGAAAGCTCCAGATATAAAGCAACAGACTCAACTTAAGACAATAAAGCAAGCTGCAATGACAGTAAAAGATCGTTTGGTTGACAGAATCAATATACGTTTTAAAGCATTAAAATTATCTGCTGCAATTACAAAAAAACTGTACGAAAGTCTCAATCCTGAAGTTTTAGAATTTTTATCTGAAAATGGCTTTGCTGTTCCTAATGATTATAAATAAATTTTTCTAAAGAAGTTGATTTTTTTGATAGGAAATTTGTTAGAAGCGAACCGACTTTTAATAAAAAATTGTGGACACTTGATACGTTTAAAGCTCTTGACCTAAGTTTTTGTGTAGGCAGTTAAAGAAATTTTGAAAAAGCTATTTTAGCATTAGTGTGTTTTACGTAGGTGTTGTTTGAATGCCTTTAGTTTTTCTCTGCTTATTTTATCTTCTTCATTAGAACAGCGAAGAGATAGCAGTAAGGATGTTGTAGAGACTGGGTCTGTATCGTTTTCATAAGCCCAGTTATAAAGCATATCAATTTTATCCATTATTGAAGCTTCATTTATAAATAAATTGTTTTGATTTTCAATAAAATTATTCAGTTTATTTAATTGAATTAGGGTTTGTTCTTGATATTTGCGTTTACTTTTTTTATCCAAAATTATAGCTGATCCTGTGATAACAGCTCCCAATGAGTAGCCAATCGTTTTGTCTGTTGAATCTCTTGGAGTGTTATACCCATCTTCAATGCTTGGTATTTTAAAGCTTAAAGCAAAAATAAAAGCCGTAGGTAAAAAGATTGATTTAAAGGTGTGTTTTTCAAAAAAGCTTCTGGATACCTTTTGGATTGCATCTTGACAGGTACTTAAATCATCTAATTGATTAAGCATAAACGTATAGCTAGCAAGACCAGCGTTAATAAATTCGTCTGAATAAGGAGCTTGTTTTAAACTAAGGATATAATTTGTTTCGTTAACTTGAGCATGAACATAAAAAGGTAAAAGCATGTTAAACAAAGTAAAAGCTAAGAGTGTTTTTTTAAGCATTTTGAAAATATAGCTGCAACTTGTCATTAAGGTCAAGAGGAAAATAAAGTCACTAGACACACTAAGAGTTCTAGGGTGATCAACTGAATTGGATTTATGTAAATCAAAAGTCTTGTAGCTATTTCTGGAACCAACAAACTTGAACAAGTGAGCTGCGGTGACATAAAAGCCAATATAAATATATAGATCTATGATTTTTTAGTAGGTATTGGAGCTTTTGATAAACATATAGTATGTCAGGTGATAATAGTTTCATAAAATAATGTCACCAAGGAGTTGCAATGAAAGTTAAAGCCGCCGTAGCCTGGAAGGCAGGAGAACCTCTTAAAATTGAAGAAATTGATTTAGAAATGCCAAAACGGGGTGAAGTTTTGGTTAAAATTACCGCCAGCGGCGTCTGTCATACAGATGCATTTACTTTGTCTGGAGATGACCCTGAAGGCATTTTCCCTTCAATTTTAGGGCATGAAGGTGGCGGTATTGTTGAAGCTGTTGGCGAAGGCGTAACAACACTCAAACCTGGAGATCATGTGATTCCGCTGTACATTCCAGAGTGTAAAACATGTAAGTTTTGTCAATCTGGAAAAACCAACTTATGTCAAAGCGTGAGAGAAACCCAAGGTAAAGGCTTAATGCCGGATGGAACAACCCGTTTTTCAAAAGATGGCCAACCTATTTACCATTATATGGGCGTATCCACTTTTGCAGAAAAAACAGTTGTTCCTGAAATTGCTTTGGCTAAAGTAAACCCTGAGGCCCCTTTAGAAAAAATTTGTCTATTGGGTTGCGGTGTTACCACGGGGATTGGCGCTGTTCTTAATACTGCAAAAGTAGAAGAAGGAGCTACTATCGCTGTCTTTGGTATAGGAGGCATTGGTTTGTCTGTTATTCAAGGGGCCAAAATGGCCAAAGCCAAAAGAATTATTGCTGTAGATATTAATCCAGATAAAAAAAAGATAGCCATGGATATGGGAGCCACTGACTTTGTTAACCCCAAAGAAATTGAACAAAGTATTGTTGAAAAAATTGTGACGATGACTGAGGGAGGTGTGGACTATTCATTTGAATGTGTTGGCAATACAAAGTTAATGAGAGATGCTTTAGAGTGTTGCCATAAAGGTTGGGGACAGTCCATTATTATTGGTGTAGCAGGTGCTGGCCAAGAAATTAGTACCCGACCGTTTCAGTTGGTAACAGGCAGAGTATGGAAAGGCTCAGCGTTTGGAGGTGTCAAAGGACGCAGTGAATTGCCAGGTTTTGTGGAGAAGTATATGTCAGGAGATATTAACTTGGATGATTTGGTCACTTTTGAAATGCCAATAGAAGAGATTAATAAAGCCTTTGAGTATATGCATGACGGTAAAGCCATACGTTCAGTGGTAAAATTTTAAATAGTTAGGAAGCGTAAGGTTATGGATAAAGTTAAATCGCATCGATGTTTTTCTGGGGTTACAGAGTTTTACAAGCATTCATCTGAAATCACGGGTACAGAAATGAATTTTTCTGTGTATCAACCCAGCAATGATATTAAAATAAAAGGAGGGTTAATTTGGTTGTCTGGCTTAACCTGCAATGAAGAAAACTTTATTACCAAAGCCGGAGCGCAAAAGTTTTTAGACGAGCATGGGTTAATCATTATTTGTCCTGATACTTCTCCCAGAGGACTTAATTTAGAGAATGAGCATGAAAGTTATGATTTTGGCTCAGGAGCAGGTTTTTATGTGGATGCAACCATTGATCCATTTAAAACCAATTACAATATGTACTCCTATATCAATGAAGAGTTGTATGCTTTATTTAATGAGCATTTTAAATTAAATGGTAATATTTCTATTTTTGGTCACTCTATGGGTGGGCATGGGGCTTTGACGCTTGGCTTGAAAAATCCAAGTAAGTATAAATCTATTTCTGCTTTTTCTCCGATTGTAAATCCAATGAACTGTGCATGGGGACAAAAAGCATTTAAAGGATATTTAGGAGACGACCGCAAACAATGGGAAGCGTACGATGCTTGTGAGTTGTTAAAATCGGGGAAAAAACATGAACAAAGCATTTTAATTGATCAAGGTACTGCTGATGAATTTTATCCTGAGCAGTTGTTGACTCAAAACTTTGAACAGCTTGCACAAGAATATCAGCAAGGCTTACAAGTCAATTACCGTGAAGGTTTTGATCATTCATATTACTTTATTGCCTCGTTTGTTGAAAACCATATTAAACACCATGCCAAGTATTTAGGATAAAGCAATTACAAAATAGCAATAGCGCGTTACCTATTTGTGTTGAATAGGTTTAACTGTGGATAAAATGAATATTTTCAGATCTGAGTCTGTTATGCATTGGCTGGACTGGATTATTCATAAGATTATTTTGCATAACTAAAGTAAGATTGTTTTTTTTATTTAACATGTTAGTAAAATCTTATGGGACATTTAAGACAGGGTGTATGGAAAAGTGGAGATGTTGTTACCAGCAATGATCAAGGTGAATTTGATAGAGAAAAAACAACGTTTAGAGAGTCCATTTCATTGGATCATCCACAGTTTAAGCCTGAAAAAAACAGATATCACTTGTATGTAAGCTATGCATGCCCTTGGGCACATAGAACGCTAATTGTGAGGGAACTAAAAGGTTTAAATGATATTATAGATGTCAGTGTGGTTCATCCAGACATGCTTGAGCATAGTTGGACATTTGATTCAAGTTTTGAAGGGGCTACAGGCGATCAACTCTACGGATTGAATTATTTGTATCAAATCTATCAAAAATCTGATCCAAACATAAGCTGCAAGGTTACAGTTCCAGTTTTATGGGATAAAAAAACCGAACAAATTGTTAACAATGAATCTTCAGAAATCATGAGGTTATTCAACACTTCATTTGATGATTTTACAGATTCATCCTTAGATCTCTACCCAAAGCACCTTCAAAGTCAGATTGATAGTATCAATGAATGGGTCTATAAAGATATCAACAATGGGGTCTATAAAACAGGCTTTGCACAAAATCAAAAAGCTTATGAAAAATCTTTTAAAGCATTGTTTGCAGCTTTGGATAGAGTAGATACTATTTTGGAAAAAAATGATTATCTTGTGCAAGGCACGCTCACTGAAGCAGATATTAGGCTTTTTACCACGCTAGTACGTTTTGATTCCGTGTATTACGTCCACTTTAAATGCAATGGTCGACGTATAAAAGACTATCCCAATATTTCTAAGTATTTTTTAAAAATGCTTAATACTCCTGAGATATTACGAACAGTTGACCAAGATCATATCAAAAGACACTACTATTTTTCTCATGATTTTATCAACCCCAAACAAATTGTTCCATTGGGGCCATTGGATTTAAATAATAGCTAAAACATTTTGGATGATTGATTCATTGTTGAGTTAGGTTAAAACAATCAGTTGACTTGTAATTATTTTTTTTGGAAGAAAGAAGATTTTTTTATAGCTTCACATTGTGATTTTGATATCTTTTTTTCTTTAGCAGAATGTGAAAGGTAAAGTTTTTTATTTTTTTCAGCTTCCTTAGTGCTATATGTATTGAGCAAAATATGTAAAAGTTCATGTGTTAAGATGCTATGGCTATCACTGTAATATTTTTCTTCAGAACAATCGTATGCGCCTTTGCTTAACCAAATACTGTTACTTAAATTTTTTTCTTCCCCATTTAAGCCAAATCCATCAATAAAGTATGGTGCAAAAGAAACGCCATCATCAAGGCAGCTTAGTTGTAAATCTTGGTTAACAAAATAAACTGGAATGGATTGTGGGTGATGAAGTTCAAGCACCTTAACCAAGTTAAGCATCTTATTGTAATCCCGAGGGGATATTTTTATTTGCTGAGTACTATCTTCATTTTGAATATGAAAAGAATATAGGTTTATTTTGCCAAATTCTATGTCACAAAAATCTATAAACTGTTGCTTGGTTTTATCTATGAGTTCATCTATACTGTTTTCATCCCATCGGCTTTGTTCAAAAAAAATTAAATCTAGGTTAATTGAGCCTCTACCAGAGAATAGAGTCTCTTGGTTGCTAAGTGTAAGACTGCTTCTATTCTGCGCAAATAAACTGAATATATAAAGTGCAGCAAAGATTAAACCCAAATAAAACAATGGTTTAGTGTTTTTGGATGGCATCATACTCATATATTAAGCAATTTTTGTACCAAGGCTTAATAAAAAAATATCCAATTACTTTGTTTGATTTTATCATAAAGTGGTCTTTTTTTTTATAATCACTTAGTCTGTTGCAATGATAATTCCAAAAAAACGACTGTTTTTAGATTATTTGCCAAAAGGGTATTTTTTAGATCTGGATAATCAAGAAGATTTGTTTAGCTATTTAAAAAATAAAGAATGGTTTACTCCTGATGAACAGATTATAAAAGTAAATAAAGCTGGTGAAGGTAATATGAATTTCACCATACGTATTCAGACAACAAAAAAATCATATATTTTAAAACAAGCCCGGCCATGGGTAGAAAAATTTCCTGAAATTGAAGCCCCTATACAAAGAAATTATGTTGAAAAAGCATTTTATGATCAAGTTGCGCAAGATGAGTTTTTAGCAACGCAAATGCCCAAAGTATTGCAAGATGATAAAGAGTCCTGCCTTTTACTTATGGAAGATCTTGGTAAAGGTAAAGACTACTTGGAGCTTTATCAGGGTAAAAAAATCACTGATCAAGAAACAGAGCAGTTATTTCATATTTTAAAACGTTTGCATGCATTAAAAGTTCATGACAGCCAGTCTTTTTTAAATGATAGAATGCGAGAGCTAAACCATGCCCATATGTTTGCTATTCCATTTCAAAATAACAATGGACTTAATCTAGACCAAATAACACCAAGTTTAGAAAATATTAAGGCTGAAATTATAGAAGACCAGAATCTATTAAAAAACATTAATGATTTAGGAGAGCGTTACTTAAACTCTAGTAGCGGCAGTTTACTGCATGGTGATTTTTATCCGGGCAGTTGGCTGCAAACAAGTTCAGGTATAAAAGTACTTGATCCTGAGTTTTGTTTTTTAGGTGAAAAAGAGTTTGATTACGGAATCATGTATGCTCATTTAATAATTGCGAATCAGAACCTAGCTATGTTTGAAACAATAAGTCATGCATTGAATATGTCTTTGCTATCAAGATATGCTGGGGTTGAGATATTAAGACGTTTGCTTGGCTATGCTCAGCTTCCATTAAAAATGGACTTACAAGAAAAAGAAAAGCTTATACAACGTGCCATATTTTTATTAAATTCCTCTAGTACTGAATAAAATCAAGAGAAATCAAATGAAAATTTATCTAGTAGGCATATTTGTGCTTGTTCAATCAGTGTTCGCGCAAAATCAAAAAATCTGGATTGATACAGATGTTGCTATGTATGAGAGTAATTTTTTACAGTACTTTCATGATGTTGATGATATTTTAGCTTTATTGCATATTATTCACATACCAAACATAAAAATTGAAGGTATCAGTACGCTTTATGGTAATGCTGGACATCAGCGAGCATATAAGTCTGCACTTAAAATAGTCAGTGAGCAAAATAAAAAAATACGTATTTACTCTGGAGCAAGGAGACCACGTTATTTTAAGGAGACAGAGGCACAAAGAGCTCTGATAGAAAGTTTAGAGAAAAATGATCATTTAACCATCATTGCATTGGGACCATTGACCAACATAGCCTCTGTTATTTTAAAGCGACCAGATTTGATACCAAAAATTCAGAATCTTATTTTGGTTGGTGGAAGAAGAGTCGAAAAATTCTGGAAGTTCAAAATTGGACCCAAATATATTCCAGATGCAAATATTGCGCATGATCTGTTTTCAAGTGATCTTATACTGAAACTTTTAAAAAGAATAACCATTGTTCCTTTTGAATTGGCCAGACAGATGTTCTTTGATCAGCATGATATGGAGCGTTTAGGAAACATTAATGAAAAGATGCATGAAGTAAAAAAACAAATTAAGCCTTGGTTTCAGTTATGGAAGCTTGTTGGTGAAGAAGGCTTCAATCCCTTTGATTTATTTGCCGTTGGTTATGTTTCACATCCACATTTTTTTAATTGCTTTGGAGTGGGACAGTATCGCTTAAATCAATTGCGGTTAGGTAGAAAAAAGAAGGATATACTGGAAGTAAAAAATTTAGAAAAATCTATGCATGCCCGTATACAATATTGTATAAATATCGATCAAAATTTTAAGTATGCATTTTTTGAAAATTTAGAAAATATGGATGATCAAGAATTAGTTTTAGATGAAAGTTTAGTTAAGTAACTACTCTGGTTTTTTAGAAGAACGGAGCTAAGTCAATTTAAGAACAATTGATAGCCAATTAAAATTAAAAGTGTGCAATTAAGCCTTTTAATTAAGTTGTTTGATTAAAAAACATTATTTTATATTATAGTGTTAGCGTCCACCCGTCAGAGGAATGATTGCTCCAGAAAGGTAACTGGCCTGTTCAGAGCAGAGGTATGATACGACATCAGCAATTTCTTCAGCATGGGCTATTCTTCCAAGAGGAATTTTTTTTGCTAGGTCACTTTTACGCTTATCTCTAGATACATCTGGGTGAGCTTGGGTATAAGATTCTATCGCTTGATCAAGCATGGGCGCATGTGTTGGACCTGGACATATAGCATTGACTCTAACCCCATAAGGGCCAGCATCCAGAGCGGATGTTTTAGCCATGTTGACGACAGCAGCCTTACTCATAGCATAAACGGCACTTTCTGGGGCAGCCTGAAAAACTTGTTCTGAACCACACAATACAATAGACCCATTTTTTTGTTTTTTCATAAGAGGTAAAATAGATTTTAAAATGTAAAAAGCACCTCGTATATTGAGATTTAAAATTTTCTCAAAGCTTTCGTTGGATGTTTCTTCTAAAATACCTGATGTATGTGACCCTGCATTAACAAAAAGAGCATCGATGCTAGAGAATTTTTCTTTGATTTGTAAGGTAGAGGTTTGAATGTCTTCCCACTTGCAAACATTACATTTATACCAGTGTATGTTTTTTGGAAGCGCATCTTTAGGGGGAGCGAGATCTAAATTAACCACATTCCAGTTCTGATTTGCAAAATTTAAACCGGTTGCTAAGCCTATACCTGAAGAAGCGCCGGTAATAACAATGGTTTTTTTTGAGATATGCATAATTTTAACGGTATCTTTTTAAAGTTAAAGGTCAAATTTTAACTTGATCAACAGCGCTAAAAATTAATGAGCTAATACAAATAAATCAAAACTTAAGATGGGCCGTATTTTTTTATATGAAATTTTAATTACTTTATATAAGTTGGTGAATTATGAACCAAAAGGATGCTTTGAAAATTCAGCGTTCATATAAATATTTTTGCATGGACATTACCCAATAAAGCCTAAACAATATTTTAAAGAAATGTATGATTATGTTTCTTCTGATGAAGAAGCGGATCGCTATGGTCAAGGTAAATCAATAAAAGATTTTGAATATGAATTAAAAAATCTCTTTGGTTTTGAAGACTGTGTATTTTTTCAAACTGGAACAATGGCTCAGTTAATTGCTATGCGTATATGGACGGAGCAACAAAAAAAATCAAAGATTGCATTTCATCCTACATGCCATTTAGAATTGCATGAACATTCTGCTTATAAAGTGTTGCATAAGCTAAATGCTGAATTGATTGGTGATCAAAGTCGATTGATCAATATTGAAGATTTAAAAAAATTAAAAGAAACTCCTTCGGTGGTTATTTTTGAGTTGCCTCAACGAGAAATTGGAGGACAGTTACCAATATGGAAAGACTTAAATGAACAGATTACATATTTGCGTTCAAAAAAAATAAAAGTTCACCTTGATGGAGCAAGAATTTGGGAGTGCGCTTCATATTATAAAAAAACGTATCAGGAAATTGCTAGCTTGTTTGATAGTGTTTACATAAGTTTTTATAAAGGTATTGGAGCTATTTCAGGGGCAGCATTGCTTGGGAGCCAATCTTTTATAGATAACGCACGTATTTGGAATAGAAGACATGGTGGAAATTTAATCACGGCCTTTCCAGTTTATTTGTCTGCACGCTACAATTTAAAAAAAAGAATAGCTCGCTTTGAAAAATATTACCAAAAAACAAAAGAAATATGTAAGCTGATATCAACAATGCAAGGTTATTCTATCAATCCGAAAACACCTCAAGTCAATATGTTTCACCTTATGGTTAAGGGTAAGAGTAAAGATTTATCTAAACGAGCATTGGAAGTATCGCAAGAAATGGGTATTTGGGGCTTTTCAAATATAAAGCCTTCAGATCAACCTGAGGTCTCTATGCTTGAATGGTATGTGGGTGAAGCAACATTGGATATCTCATTAGAAAAAATTGAAGAATTTTTGAATAAAATGTTACACAGCAATGATTAAGGTTTGATAAGCGTTTAAGGTGTTAACTTATTGTTTTCTTCAAAGAATTAGAGGATAATCAAATTTAAAGGAGATTAGATATGAACAGTTTATCTTCTATGTTTTGTTACTTTATTTTGGTAGCTCACCTTTTGCTGGGTATATGGGGGCTATTTGGCATTTTTGAATACGTGACAGGTTATGCTTTTATTGGATCTCTTCAAAACCCAAACTTTCCTTCAGGTACTCAATTTATACACTGGGTATTGGCTACGCTTACAAGTCTTTTTTTTCTTTTTGGATATTTTAAGAAATGGAAATACACGCCTGAAGCAATGCTTGTGATGTATGCATGTCTCACTACTTTATGCTTCATTGAAACATTTGATTTTATGACTAAAAACAATCGATATATTTTATATACAATGGAAGTTGTACAATACACAATAATTTTATTTTACTTATTCAAATCAAAAAAAATGAAAAATCAATTCAAAAGAATATAAATAATGATGAGTTTGTGCATACGTAAAGCCTCAAAAAATAAAAGTAAAATTAAAAAAATTGATTTCTTAGATGATTTTTCTCTAGGTTGAATAAAATGAACGAACTTTAGGAATGCTTCTTAACGCTAAAATACCTGAGGCTAGACAATAAAAAATAATAAATAGATAACTTGCATTATAGCTTTGCCAGAGCTTGAAAATTTGGGCAAATAAGGCAGGTCCAATTGAGGTTGAAAATACCATGGCTGAAACAGCCATGCTTTTAAATTTACCCAATTGATTGAGAGGAACCAACTCAGCAACAAAAGCCATTTTTACATTACTGGCATAACCAGCAGAAATACCTAATAATATAAAATACATTGCTATGGACAGTTTGTTGCTGCTCAAAAGAAGGCAGCTAGGGGCAAGCATGAGAGGTAGTAAATGAAAACTATAAATCAGTTTTGCACTATATTTATCAATGAGTAGACCAACCAGAACATTGGCTATAATTTGAAAAAGAGCAAACAGACTAAGACAGCTTGCAAAAAAGCTTAAGCTAACCCCTAATTCTTTGGCAATAAAACTCTGGTGAAACAATAAGGCCGTAATAAACATGGGAACAGCAATATAAGAGGGCAAGATAGCAAATAAAAAAGATTTAGAGATATTTTGATTTGAGCTTGAATACGATGGATTTAGTGGATTTTTTGTTGGTGAAGAGGAGTCAGGTTCAATTTTTCTAAAAACTTGTGCTGATTTGACCAAAGCCCAAGCTGTAGGCAATAAAGCAAACAACAAAAAGCCAGCAGCAGTGAGATAAGCCGTTCTCCAACCCATTTGTTGTGTTAGATATACCATTGTTACTGGAAGCAAGGCTTCTCCAATGGGGTGACCACTCAATACAAATGAGAGTGCTTTGCCACGATTTTTCTGGAAATACCTAGAACTGGCCGTAACCGCCACATGGCTCATGAGTCCTTGCCCTAACATCCGTATCAAAAATAAGCCTAAAATAAATGGAAGATAATGATGACTGAGAGTTAGTATAATAATGCCTAGAACTAAAGCAACAACAACAGCCGTTGCATAATGTAAGAGGTCCCAGTCATCTATATATTTACCTAACTTTGGAAGTAAGATAGCACTGGTTAAAGTTATTAAGCCATAGTAATTTGCAAACGTGCTTGTAGATATCTCAAAGCTTTGGGTAAAAGATGGGATGAAAAGTGAAATAAAAAAGGTTTGTCCAAAACTTGAGCCAAAAGTAAATAATGTGCCAAACATTAAGAAGGGTGCTTGCAATTTGATTTTAGCCCACACAGTTCAGGTTGCCTAACACAGGTTTAATTGAGAATCTATATCTTTTAATATAAGAGGCTAAGAAAACAGCTAATATAAAACAAGAGTTCAAATAACGTTGTTATAACAGTTTATAGCTGCGAGTAGAGCTCAAAAAGTTTTTTATAATACATGGTATGAGGATATCTGTATTCAAGTAGACATAAAATTTGATGAATTTGCTTTCTATATGAATAAATTTTATCGGGTGTTGTGCATACAAGAAAATTTAGAAAAAATTTAAAAATTGTATGAAATTCCTAATTTGAATGGAGTAAAAGATAATACATAGGTTTCGTCTCCAACTCCCAAATCATAGTGTAATGCAAGGTCGTCACTCAGTAATAATAATTTATTATTAGGAGATTTGTTGATGTAATAAGTTAAATACACATCTGAAACTACTTCTGGATCTGAATCGTTGCTGTTATTGATAGCAGGTATAAGGTAAATTATTATAGGGATGTTGAAAAAAAGGCTTGGATGAAGCTGTGAGTGTGTAGTAGTTTCGTAACCGTTATACTGGGCTAAAATAAATCGTTTGTTCGGCTGGACAATATGACTCCTAAGATCAAGACTTTTTTTACCAGGGGTTAATGTATCATTTAGAAAACAACAATAAGCATCATCAAAAATTCCATAGCTATCTCGACATTTATTGTTTACTTCATCCGTCAACAACGGATTATAGGCTACACTAAGATTAGTTTCATTTTTTTTTGTAGCGTATGATTTATTCACAAAACAGAAAAATACAAGCAAATAAAAGCTTAATATAAACTTAGAATTAATATTTTGTATTGGTTGTTTTTGTTTCATTTTAAATACCTATAACAGTCACAAAATCATGAGAATTTATTTAAGAACACTAACTTTGGTTAAAAGTGTTTTATGATGAAGAGTATGTAATAGAGGTTTTAATTTTTAAGCTAACCAAGGTTAGTTTTTATTAGCAATGTATCTGGTAGTCTCCAATTATAAAATAACATAATCAAAAAAAGGAGGTTAGTATGAAAAAAATAATTGCAGTCAGTATAATGATGGCAACATTATTTACATTAAATTTATCATTTGCTGATGATCATAAGAAAAAATCAGATGAAAAATACAATGATAAAGCAATTGATAAATATGTTACGATTTATACATACCAAGCGTTAGCAATGGATGAAGGTTGTTGGGCAACGTTCTATGACAAAAAAAATTTTAAGGGAGCAAATCTTACTTTAGCGGGTAGATATAGTTTAGGTGATATTGACTTTGACTTGAAGCCATACAGCTTTGGAGGATATCCAGATAGTGTAAAAGTAGGAGAAAAAGCAACGCTGCATCTTTATGGTGATGAAAATTATAAAGATCTAGACTATACCTTAAAAGCAAATGCATCAGTAAAAAAACTCAAAATGATACCTGTTTGGGATAAAATTGAGAGTGTGCGTTTGACATGTAATAAATAAAAGTAAAACCTTATAAAAACTAATTAAAAACTAAAACAAAAGGAAAACAATAATGAATAAAGAAATTGTAAAAGGAAATTGGAATCAAGTAAAAGGTAAATTTAAAGAGAAGTGGGGAGAAATATCACATGATGATGTAGATCGTTTGGAAGGTAATTATGATCAAATCATTGGTAAAATTCAACAAGCATATGGTAAAAGCAAAGAAGAAGCTGAGCATGAATTTAACAGTTGGATGAATGAGCATAAAAGTTAAAAATAAGACTTAGATTTTTAATATAACTTATTGGTTCGTACAAGGGTCTCAAACTAAAATTATTGTTTTCAATGGTTTTTAGTTTGAGGCTTTTGACATAACGTAATGTTAATTTTTTAGGCTCTAGACTAGCTTGAAGAGGTTGTTTTAAAAGTTAGATTGCATTAAAAAATATTCAATACTTTGTATCAATAAAATTTAATTGTTCTGCCGAGAACACTCAATAGCATTTCTAATCTCTTTTGGAATGAAACCGCTTGAAGCGGCCTTTGGAATTGGATCGCCAGACAGTTGACGAGTTCTTCTACGCATTGCTAAAGCTTTAAAGTTTCCGGCTTTATGTAACTGCCACACCATCCCTAAATTTTGAGTTACATCGTTTATCTCAGCTATGCTTGCATAAGTTTTTTTCATCCAATACAGTTCGGCCGCAACAAACTCTATTGTCCCCTCAAACTCTGTTAAGGCTTGGGTTATGTTTAATGGGTCAGGGTCACCGTCTGCATTAATATATTTTTGTGCATCATGGAACCAGTTCATTTCTACCATGCGCATGGCCATGTAAATTTTTATTTCAGAAGCACCAATAGAATTAAAAATAGCACCATCAAAAGAGTTTCTTCTTGGAGTCATCATACCGTGAGATTCAAGTTCTTGGTCTTCAATTTTAGCACTTTTATAGTGTTGTATTAAGCTAGCGTAGCCATTTTTATTAAGAGCCATTTTTTTAGCTCTATCAGCCATGACTAACTCTGCGGCATCTTGAAACTCTCCCTGTTTCCATAAGATGCTTGCAATAGCAGTTGGGTTGACCTCATATAAGGTGGCATATTCACAGATTATTTTTTGTCTATCTTCATTGTTAATTAAATTTGACTCTGTCATTTTTTGAAAAGCTCTAAACTCAGACCCGATTAGGCCTCTTTCTTGAGCTAAAATTAAATGCTGTGTAAAACTAAACACTACTGCGAATAAAAAAGTTGTATATTTTTTCAAGTTTTCCCCCTTGAAGCTTCATTATAACACAGTTTGTTACAAAATTACCAGTTGAAATAAGTTGTTTTATGTCAGTGGGTTGAAAGGCCAGTTTAGTTTAAATTCAACCTTTAAAGTAGGTTTTTATTAACAGCCTATTCTAGTTACAGATTCTTTTTTAAACTTCATTTACAGTGAGAGTGAATATTTGACGACTATAGAATGAGTAGTAGGTGGTGTATTTACAAGACTCTTTTTGTATTTTTGCTATAGTCTTTTTATGAGTATAGAAAAACTAAGAGATAAAGTATTAGTTGTGAGTGGTGGTAGTCGTGGCATAGGTAAAGCCATTGCTTTGCGTATGGCAAAAGCAGGCATGCGCGTGGTGATTTTAGGCAAAACAGAAACGCCACATCCTAAAGTGCCTGGAACAATTCATCAGACGGTAGATGAAATTAAAAAAGAAGGTGGCCAAGCCATGGCTATAGCTTGTGATGTCCGTGACATATCACAATTGAAAGCTGTGGTTGACCAAACCATCAAGTCTTATGGTCAATTGGATATGGTGGTGAACAATGCCGGAGCCATTCAATTACAGCCCTTGGATCAGCTTGAAGGTAAACGTATTGATTTAATGACACAAATTAATGCCTATGCTCCCATTCATTTGATAAAACTTGCCTTACCTCATCTCAAGAAAAGTGATCATGCGCATATTATTAACATTTGTCCACCCATAGATTTAGATTTGAAGTGGTTTGCAAAGCATAGTGTTTACACGGTATCTAAATATAGCCAAAGTATGCTAACATTAGGTTTGTCTGAAGAATTTAAAGACAGCACTATTGCTGTTAATGGCTTGTGGCCAAAAACCCTCATTGCTACAGCAGCGGTTCAAAATTTACTGGGTGGCGACAAGATGATTCAACGTAGTAGAAAGCCTGAAATTGTTGCTGATGCAGCACACTGGATTTTAAGTCAAGCGCCAGAAAAATTAACCGGGCATCTGTTTTTGGACGAAGAGGTATTGTCCAAAGCAGGAGTAAGTGACTTAGAGCACTATGCAATTAATTCAGATATGGATTTACAAAATGATTTGTACGTTTCTTGAGCTGTTTTAATTGCCTAGCTTATTTTTTGGCAAACCATCCGCAAATCATCAAGGCCTGAAAAAATTGAATGGTTTCTTTCAAGCCTGCTTGTTGCATTTGTTTTTCTGTTATTGAGGGAGGCAGAACAGTCAAGGCTTCTCTTAGTTGATGAGGTAGGTTTG
This sequence comes from bacterium, assembly GCA_022763185.1. Classification (NCBI taxonomy): domain Bacteria; species bacterium. The sequence continues at coordinate 24,694 of JALEGL010000008.1, forward strand.
ACAAAGTTTCAGGTGTAGCGCCCATCAGTTTTTGAACTTCTTCCCATTTTTCAAGCATTTGTGGAAACTTGGATGAATCTAGATCAAAACTAATTTCTGTGTGGATTAGGTATCCACCGATGTTTAGGCGTTGAGTCATGTGCTTAAAAAAATCTATACGGTTTTCTTTTTCAACAAAGTGTCCTACAAACAGACTTAAAATTGCATTAAAGTCTTGTTGAGTAGGAACATCATTTATATAACCATGAATAAACTCACACCTGTTGACTAAACCAGCGTTAGCCATCTTTTTTTTACATACATCCAACATTGACTTTGAGGGCTCTAAAGCAACAAAACGCCACTTTGGAAAGATATTGGCAAAATAAAGGATTTCAGACCCCGTTCCAGCACCTACACATAGAACTTTTGAGTCTTCAGGTAATGTCTTTAAGATTAAACGACTTGAAAAATGTAGGGCATCTTTTATTGGACTGAGCTTACGGTTTCGTTCATCGTAAACTTGAGCCATACCTTCATTAAAAAAATCAACAGGTGTCTTGCTCATAAATTGTCCTTTACTGACAAATTGTATTGAATTTATAGCTTATACTACTTTCCATTATTGAAGTAACTTAGATAACACATCATGAATATCTAAGCTTTATCACTACTAAGAAAAATTGTATAAAAACATGATATGTTTTTTTAGATCTTAGAAGATAGAATGTAATGTTTATGGCTATATATTTTTATTAAGGTTAAAGGGATACAGTATGGGAATTGCTACAGACATTATATTTTTAATTGTAACTGCCTTTTTTTTAGGCATTGTTCTTCAACGATTTGGTCAACCTATTATTCTTGGTTATATTGCGGCGGGTATTCTTTTGGGGCCCTATACAGGGGGGCTTACCGTTTCTGATGTGCACGAAATTGAAAAATTGGCAGAAATAGGTGTTGCTCTTTTGCTGTTTGCTTTGGGCCTAGAGTTTTCATTTAAAGATTTAAAACCAGTAAAGTGGGTGGCTTTATTGGGAACCCCTCTGCAAATGATGTTAACCATTGCTTTAGGCTATGGGATTGGCATGTATTTGGGGCTAGACTGGAAAGAATGTGTTTGGCTGGGGGCATTGCTTTCTCTTTCAAGTACCATGGTTGTATTAAAAACTTTAATGAACCAGGGCTGGTTGGGAACACTTTCCAGTAAAGTCATGATTGGTATGCTCATTGTTCAGGACTTGGCCATCATTCCGCTGATGATTATACTGCCTCAGTTAAATAACCCTGAGGGTGGTGTGTCTATTTTAATTCTTGCTTTAGCAAAAGCCCTGGCATTTATTCTGATGATGGTTTTTGTGGGCACACGAGTATTTCCCATGCTCTTATCTTATATTGCTAGACTTGGATCTAAAGAGCTTTTTCTCTTAGCTATAGCAGCACTGGGCTTGGGTGTGGGTTACCTTACCTATCATGTAGGGCTGTCTTTTGCTTTTGGAGCATTTGTGGCAGGTATAGTTTTAAGTGAATCAGACTTTGGTCATCAAGCTTTGAGTGATATTATCCCTTTGCGAGATCTTTTTGGCCTTTTGTTTTTTGCATCTGTTGGAATGTTGCTGGACCCGGTATTTGTTAAAGAGCATGCGGTAGAAATTGTGTCCTTGGTAATTTTGGTAAGTCTGGGAAAAGGGCTGATTTTTGCCTTGATAACCAAGCTGTTTCATTATAAAAATGTTGTTCCCATAGCTGTTGGCGCCGGATTATTTCAAGTGGGTGAGTTTTCTTTTGTACTTGCACAGTTAGGTTTGTCTAGCCAATCTATCTCACAAGACTTGTATGGATTAATTTTAAATACAGCCATTGTGACCATGATTATTACTCCATTTGTTTCAAAACTGGTTCCTAAAGTCTACGCCTTGAAAAAACGTTTCTCAAAACATGAAGAGCTATCTATGTCCAATATCAGCGACAAGGGTTTAGATAAGCATACGGTTATTATTGGTGGCGGAAGAGTTGGGTCTAGTCTTGCTAAAGTTTTTAAGAAAATAGATAAGTCATTTGTTATTATTGAACATGATCATTATCGTTTCTTAGAGTTAAAAACCAAAAAAGTTCCAGTCATTTATGGTGATGCCAGTCATGAAGTTGTTCTAAGGTCAGCAAAAGTAGATCAAGCCTACAGTATGGTCATCACTGTTCCTGACTTAGTGAGCAGTACAAATATTATAAAAAAGTCAAAAGACCTTAATCTAAATTTATCTTTTGTTGCAAGAACGTCTGATGTTAAGGCTTTAACGGTATTCCAAGATTTAGGTGTTCAAAATATTGTATTGCCTGAATATGAAGCAAGTTTTGAAATGTTAAGAGAAGTTTTGTTACTTGATGAAATGCCCGTAGAAGATATTCAAACACATACTGAGAATCTACGTCGTGATCTTTTTTCACCTTACTTTACCAAAGGTGGACATTATGAAACCTTAAGACAGCTTAAAGCTGCTGAACAACAGTTTCCTTTAAAATGGTTTCAAGTTAAGGAAAATAGTCCATTGAAAACGCAAACAATTGCCAGCTCTAAAGCACGTTCAGAAACAGGGGCTTCTATTGTTGGTATCATTCGTGAAAATACAGCTATACCCAATCCAGGAGTTGATGAGAGATTTGAAGCGGGGGATTGGGTTGCCATCATTGGCAATGAAGCGGCTCAAAAAGCTTTTTCAAAGCTAATGGTTTGAACGATATCGATTAAATAACGCAGGCAAAGTTTAACTAGGCCAATGTTGATTTTAGAGTCATCAATTAACATTGTTGATGAATGAACTGTGTCCAAAAAATAAACCCTTTATTCAGCTCAGTGTTGCACTAACTTTAGTCAGATGAATTATAAGTTGGATCAGATAAGTATATTTTAAATTAAATTGTTGTGAACATGAAATAATTTAAAGCAAGGAGCAAAAAATGAAAAAAGTAATGATAGCTTTAATTGCTGGGTTTGTATCATTAACCTATGCAGAAGAACGCTATATGGTAGAAACCAATGATAGAGATGTTCAAGTTGGAGCAGTATTTTTAATGCCATATCAATTAAGTGAACCAGAAGGCTCTACAGCATCTTTGTTTGGTGCTAGAGGTGAAATTTTCCCCGATCCAACATGGAGTGTGGGAGTGGAAGCAATATTTGGTGTTGAAGATAAAGGATTTGATGAAAACCCTCTGTATGTAACGCCTTTATTAAACTTTTATCCCGGAGCCAATAGAGCCATTGAGCCAGTTGTTAACTTTGGATTACCTATTTTGTTGAACACATCCGAAGACAATATTGGTGTTCGTGGTGGTTTAGGTTTAATGACCACTTTGGGTGATACAGGTTTAGGTTTAAAGTACTCTTTTGATGTTAACTATTTCTTTGACCAAGATGTGCTAAGCTTAAACATTGTCAACTTGGCCTTGAACTACTCTTTCTAAAGATAAATGTTTTATAAAAAAAAGTCTCTTTTTTAACTTATTGATTAAGTGAAGTGAAGAGGCTTTTTATTTTTTAATGTCTGAGTTTTATTCAGTCTATTGTATTGTTAAGTAAAACCATTTGCTTGAATAGAATTTAAAGATGTTTTAACTTACATCTTGATATGATGAATAATTAAGGAGTTATCAATGAATATTGCAATTATTGGCGCAAACAGAGGTATTGGTTTAGAGCTGGTTAACCACTACACGCAAGCTGGACATGAAGTTTATGCATTTTGCAGGAATACATCTAAAGCTTTAGAAAAACTTAATCCTAAACAAATTATCACGGACTTTGATGTACAGAAAATAGATGTTGTGAAAAAGTTACAGTCAAATATAAAGGATATTCATTTTGATGATGTGATTCACGTTGCAGGAATACTTAAAAGTGATCAATTTGACTCTCTAGATAAAAATAATTTGCTTGAACAGTTTGAAGTCAATGCTGTAGGGCCAATTTTATCCTTTAAGTTTTTCCTTCCCCATATGGATAAAGGATCGAAATTTTCTATACTGAGTAGCAGAATGGGTTCAATTACAGATAACAGCTCTGGAAATAATTATGGTTATAGAATGTCAAAAGCGGCAGTCAATATGGCAGCAAAAAATTTAAGTATTGATGCAAAAGATAAAGAAATCAGTGTTTTGATTCTTCATCCAGGTTACGTTAAAACCGATATGACGCAACATAATGGTCATATCAGCGCAGCTGAATCTGCACAACAGATAGCCAAACTTATTGAAGACAAAGATTTTACAGATACCGGAACCTTTTGGCACGCTAATGGTGAACCATTGCCCTGGTAGTATTGTAGTGTGTTATTTAATGAATGATTAATGATTCTTTGCTGATATTGTATTGTGTGTTCTTGCTAAAGTACATGTGTTTTAGTTATATTTAGTTGATTTGCTTGCTATGCATTTAGTATGTAGCTCAACCTTTTAAATCACAGTGAATGTTAAACTGCTAAACATCAAACGTATATTGCTTATTAACTTTGCTGTTTCACAATAATTAACTAAGCAACTGTTTAAGCAAAAAAAATCCAAATCTTTGTTATAAAGGCGTGCGAATTTTTTTATATCCTTTAAAAAATGCAGTCTTATTATAACCAGTGTATGATTTAATGCGTTTGATATAAAGTATGCGTGCAAATCTTAAATTAAAGGAAGTGTAATGAAAAAGTTGAGTTTTTTTAAACAGGTAGAACTTAGTTTTGATCGAGCGGCAAAATATACCAGTTTTTCAAAAGATATTTTAGATCAAATTAAAAAGACAAATTCTATCATTCATATTCATTTCCCAATTAAAAAAGATGATGGATCAATTGAGGTTATAGAAGCTTGGCGAGCTCAACACAGCCATCATCGATCACCGTGTAAAGGCGGTATTCGTTTTTCTACTATTGCCAATGAAGATGAAGTAAAAGCTTTGGCTGCCTTGATGACCTATAAATGTGCAATCGTCGACGTTCCTTTTGGGGGAGCCAAAGGAGCTGTCAAAATTGACTCAAGAAATTATTCAGAAGCAGAATTAGAAAGAATTGTAAGGCGCTTGACTTTTGAGTTGTACAATAAAAGATTTATTGGTCCTGGTATTGATGTTCCAGCTCCTGACTATGGCTCAGGAGCTCGTGAAATGGCTTGGATTTCTGATACCTACAAGTCTTTAAGTAATGAGTTGAATGCTATTGCATGTGTTACGGGTAAGCCGGTGACACAGGGAGGTATTAGAGGAAGAGCTGAGGCTACTGGCTTGGGTGTAGCATTTGGATTAAAAGAATTTTGTGAAAACAAAACCATTGCTCAAGCATATGGTGTTGAGCACGGTATTCGAAACAAACGTATTGCTATTCAAGGTCTGGGGAATGTAGGTTATTTCAGTGCTTTGTTTTTAAGTCAATTTGGTGCAAAAATTGTTGCAGTATCTGAATATGAGGGGATGATTAGCAATGAACAAGGTTTAGATATTGAAGCTTTATACAAGTATAGAAAACAAGAGGGTACAATTGAGAAGTTTCCAGGCGGACAATTCACAAAAAATCGTGAGGATGTGTTTTCATATGAGTGCGATATTTTGATTCCCGCAGCTTTAGAAGCACAGATCAATTCTGAGAATTATAATGTGATTAAAGCTAGAGTAATTGCGGAAGCGGCAAATGGTCCAGTGACAGATGAAGCCAGTCAAAAGCTTTTTGAAAAGGGAGTTGTGATTATTCCGGATGTTTACTTGAACGCTGGAGGTGTTACTGTCTCTTATTTTGAGTGGATCAAAAATTTATCACATATTCGTTTGGGAAGAATTGAGCGCCGCTATGATCAAAAGAGCTTTAATAATATGGCTGCTCTGGTATCAGAAATCACGGGCACAACAATTGACTCAGAAAAAATAGATGAGTATGCAAATCATGGAGGTGAAAAAAACCTTGTGGCTTCAGGCTTAGAAGAGACAATGATTAACAGTTTGCATGAGTTGTTTGAGGTTTGTCAATCTAAAGATTTTGCCATCGATTTAAGAACAGCGGCCTTTATCAGTGCAATTAATAAAATTGCAATCAGTTATGAAGAAAACGGAATTTTCCCATAAGCCATGCTGAAAAAAAGTCGGTACCGTATGCTTTGCGATATGTTTATCAAAACACCATCCATAATAGTGTTGAGCGCACTTTTTGCTATCAATTGGGCGTTTGCTGAAGAAAGACAATCCCGGTTTCGAATAGAAACTGAGGTTGCTTCAACCTGGCAAAGCCGAAACGATGTCCAAATTCCTGGTGATACGGGTACTGCCTTTTCTTTGAGTGACTTTGCCTCGGGTCCTTTTTTTGCAAGCCGTGTATACTTTTGGTTTCATTTTAATGATAGACACTCAATACGTGCATTGTATGCACCGCTTAATATTCAGGTTGAGGGCTTGTCTGACAATAATATTGAGTTCAATGATGCTGTTTTTTCTGGTGGCGCCCCGGTGACTGGATCTTATAAGTTTAACTCGTATCGCCTTGCATACCTTTACCACCTAAGATCTGATTCACCTTGGCAGATTGCTATTGGTTTCTCAGCTAAAATAAGAGATGCAAGAATAGCCTTAAGCAATGCAACAACACGCAGTGTATACAGTAATATAGGCTTTGTTCCTCTTTTGTTGGCCAGGCTTGAATACCACTTCAATCAAGACTTGTTCTTGCTACTGGATATTGAAGCATTGGCCGCACCCCAAGGAAGAGCGGAAGATGCTACCTTACAGATACGTTATAGCCCTTTTAAGGGCACCTTTGAAAATACCAATATAGGCTTTGGCTATCGAACAGTTGAAGGTGGTGCAAGCAATGAGAAAGTGAATACCTTTGCTTGGCTTCATTACTTGACATTATCAGTGGCTGTAGATTTTTAATACATGCGCAGTTTTTATCAAAAAGCCGTAAAAAGAAGCTTTTCCATGACATGTAATTTTAAAAGAGGAGATCATGTTTGTGCTAGACTATTTTTTGTTTTTAAGTAGGTTATAGCCCTATTATGTCAAGTCCTCTTTTAAGTGTTCATCAATTAAGCCAGTCTCATGGTGCTAAAAGTCTTTTTAAAAACTTAAGTTTTTCAATTCAGCATCAAGATAGAATTGGATTGTTGGGACCCAATGGTGCAGGGAAAACCACATTATTGAATATTATTGCGGGGCAGTTAAAAGCGGACGCTGGGCAGGTTATTTATACTCAAAATTTAAAATTAGGCTACTTGGAACAATCTCCCAGTTTTCAACATGCAACAATCGAAGAAGAACTTTTAGCGGTTTTAGACGATGCATTTGATAAACGTCAACGATCAATGGCAGAAGAACTCATCTCTCGTTTAGGTTTAGATTCTGATAGGTTTGACAGACATGCAGAAATTAAAACATTATCTGGTGGGCAACAAAAAAGAGTGGCGCTGGCTAGAGCTTTATTGAAACAACCCGATTTATTAATCTTAGATGAACCGACCAACCATCTTGATATAGAAAGTTTATTGTGGCTGGAAGACTACCTTGAACAACAAAAAAACTTAACATTATTATGTGTTAGCCATGACCGGTTGTTTTTACAAAATGTCTGTCACACTATTTTTGATTTAGACCCAAAATACAAAGAGGGTTTGTTAAAAATTGAGGGGTCTTACGATCAGTACTTAAACCACAAAGAAAGCGTTTTAGCAGCGCAGGAGTCTTTTGAAGCAAGTCAAGCCAATATCCTCAGAAGAGAAACAGCTTGGCTGCAACGTGGAGCCAAAGCCAGAACTACCAAAGCCAAGGCACGAATAGATAAAACACAAGCATTAAAAACAGAGGTGGATGCTTTACGTGAACTGAATAAAAAACGTGACCTTAGTATTGAGTTTTCAGTCAATCAAAAGTTACCTAAAAAACTGATTGAAGCTAAAAAAATATCAAAAGCTTATGCGGATAAAATCTTATTTAAAAATTTTGATTTGAGCTTGATGGCCGGTTCAAGGATAGCGCTCTTGGGTAAAAATGGCGTGGGTAAAACAACTTTGATTCGCTGTTTGTTGGGTGAAGAAGCCATTGATACAGGCAGCATTGATAGAGCCGAGAATTTATTTGCCAATTATATTGACCAAACCAGAGCAGGTTTAGACCAGGAAAAAAGCTTGATGGAAAATTTAGACAGTCAAGGCGGCCATGTTTTTGTCAATGGAACGCCTTGGTTTGTTGATGCCTATTTAAATCGATTTAATTTTAAAAAAGAACAGTTCACTATGCCTGTTAAAGCTTTATCTGGAGGAGAAAAAGCACGTTTGATGCTGGCCAAATTAATGCTCAAACCATCACCTGTAATTGTTCTAGATGAGCCTACCAATGATTTGGATATAGAAACCTTGGATGTGTTAAGAGATGCTTTAAAAAGTTATACTGGGGCAGTCATTTTGGTTACGCATGACAGGTTATTCATGGAGCAGGTCTGTGATAGTATCATTGCCTTTACAGATAAAAACGATTTATTGAACGAAGAAGAAGGGCAGTTGATTCGTTTTGAGTCGTATTTGCAATGGCAAGATTGGAAAGAACAGCAAAAAAAACAACATCAAGCCAAGTTAGAACAAGCAAAACAGACCCAAAAAAAGCGTTCCAATAATGTTTTAAAGATGAGCTATAAAGAAAGCTATGAGTTAGAGCATATTGAAGAAAAAATTCTGGAAAAAGAAGCTCAGCTTGAATCAGTGAAAACTGACCTTGCAAGTGACGCAGTGGTCAGTAATCCAGAAAAATTAATAGAACTTTCTAAGCAACAGGAAAGCTTAGAAAGTGAAGTTGAAAGTATGTATCAACGCTGGGCTGAACTGGATGAAAAGCAAAAGCTGTGTTCCAAGTAAACCTTAAAGAAAAAGTATTGGATAAACTTCTCTTGGGCCAGGTGCAATAGATTAGCATCGTTAACAAGTTTCTGCTAGAACAACAAGACTGTATGTATCAACTCAGAGACTATCAGAAACAAGCTGTTGACAGCACCATTGCCTACTTTAAAAAGAAGCGTAATCCGGGTTTAATTGTTTTGCCCACGGGTGCGGGAAAAAGTTTGGTGATTGCCGAGTTGGCCCGTGTTGCCAAAGGCAGGGTTTTGGTCTTGGCGCATGTCAAAGAATTGGTTGAGCAGAATCATGCTAAGTTTGAAAGTTATGGGTTAAAAGCCGGAGTTTATTCTGCCGGTTTAAATAAAAAGCAAAGCGCTGAAAAAGTTATTTTTGGTGGGATACAGTCTGTTGCCAATGCGCCGGACAGTTTTTTTGAGGCTTTTACTTTATTGGTAATTGATGAGTGTCACAGAGTGAATATTGATGCCGACACACAATACGGCAAAGTGATCCAGAAACTTAAAGAAAAAAATAAGGATATATGTGTTTTAGGCTTAACCGCAACGCCGTACAGAACAAACTTGGGTTGGCTTTACAATTATGCGGATACGGGTGAAATTAAAACAACGGAACCAAGGTTTTTTCAGCACTGTATTTTTGAACTGCCATTGCACTACATGATCAAGCATGGCTATTTAACGCCACCGGTAAAGGTTGATATTCCAGTCACCTGCTATGATTTTTCTGAACTGGCTCAACCGGGTAAACTCTATACAACAAAAGAAGTGGATGAATTGCTAAAGCAACAACGAAGCTTAACACCCTTAATCATTAAAAATATCATAGATATTGCTGAAAAGTATGATCGCCAAGGGGTTATGATCTTTAGCAGTACAGTCAAACATGCTCGTGATATTCTTGAGTATTTGCCCAAAGATAATGCGCGTTTGATTATTGGAGAAACCGAAGCTCAAGATCGAGATCAGATCATTGAAGATTTTAAGCAAAAAAAATTTAAATACTTGGTGAACGTATCTGTTTTAACGACAGGCTTTGATGCTCCACACGTTGATGTAATTGCTATTTTAAGACCCACAGAATCAATAAGCTTGTATCAACAAATAATTGGTAGAGGCTTGCGTTTGGATAAACATAAAACAGATTGTTTTGTTTTAGACTATACAGGCATGAGCTATGATATATACAGCCCACAAATCAGTGAAAGAAAAACCACGTCCAACGCTGTTCCTGTCTTGATTGAATGCCCGCAATGTGCATTTGAAAATACTTTTTGGGGTATTGTGGATGATGAAGGCAATGTTGTAGAGCATTATGGAAGAAAGTGCAAAGGGGGTGTGTTTGACGATGAGAGCTATAGCATAAAAGCATGTGGATACAGGTTTAGATTTAAGATCTGTGAAAAATGTGGTGAGCAAAATGATCTAACAGCAAGGGCATGTACACAGTGTCAACATGAGTTGGTCAGTGCCGAAGAAAAACTAAAGCAAGCCAAATTGTCAAAGACAGCCCATGTTTTAATTCCTGATCATGTTGAGTGGCAAAAAAGAAAAGATAAACATGGCAATGATTTTTTACAAATCAAGTACTATGATTTTGATGCCAATGCTTTATCAGAATATTACTATTTAAATAACAGAACCAGTTTGCAAAAATTTCATATTAATTTTTTACGCTCGCATATGAAAAGACCAGAAAAAAAGTTGCATATAAACTCTATTGAGGATGTAATTTCAGCACAAAATCATTTTAGAGTGCCAGCTTTTATCATAGCTCGTAAACAGGATAAGTTTTGGAAAATAACAGAAAAAATCTTTGCTGAAGAAGTAAATCTAAATATAAGGTATTAAAAAACAAAGGAGAAAATTTTATGTCAAACAATACAGCCACGTGTTTATGTCAATCTGTAAAGATGAATGTTGCATCTAATAATAGATCTATAGGAGCATGTCATTGTGGCATGTGTAGAAAAGTTGCTGGTGGTCCCTTATTGGCAGTTGATTGTGGGCAAGATGTTCAAATTTCTGGTCAGGAACATATTGGGGTGTATAGCTCTTCAGACTGGGCAGAAAGGGGGTTTTGTAAGGTTTGTGGCAGTAGCTTGTTTTATCGTTTAAAAGAGGAGCAACAATATTTTATTCCCGCTGGTTTATTTGATGATCAAAACTTTAAACTTGATCATCAAATCTTCATTGATCATAAACCAAGCTACTACGACTTTGCCAATGAAACCCATACCATGACTGAGCAAGAAGTTTTTGAAAAAGCCATGAGTGAAAAAAAGTAATGATATGTTTTATCTTGATACCTATGTAATTCCAGTCAAAAAGAATCGTTTAGATGAATACAAAACAATGTCTAAACTATCTGCACAAGTATGGTTAGATCATGGAGCCTTATTTTATACGGAAGCTTTGGCAGATGATGTGAGTTTGGGAGACCTAACCTCTTATTATAAAAGTGTAGATTTAAAAGATGATGAAGTCTTGGTCACTGGTTTTGCAGTTTATAAAAATAAAGAAGATAGAGATCGAATTAAAAAAGAAGTTATGGATGATGATCGCATGAAAAAAATGGATTTTGATAATGCTCCGTTTGATATGCAACGTATGTATTGGGGAGGGTTTTCCAGTATTACGGCTCTGGGTGGAATTGAACAGCCAAAGTTATAGTAAATGAATATGTTGGCTATTGATAAAGATTTAAATGCTTTAAAAAATAAAAGCTATGCCGAACATGCCCAGAGCTTTTTTAAAACTGGAAAAGGTGAGTATGGCGAAGGAGATTGTTTTTTAGGGATTCGTGTTCCTGTTCTTAGAAAGCTTGCTAAACAATATAAAGATATTGACTTGAGCACTGTTCAAAAACTTTTAGATTCAAAGTGGCATGAAAAAAGACTTCTGGGACTTTTTATTTTGATTCATCAATATAAAGATAATCCTGATCAAGTTTATAAAGTGTACACCAACAATTTTAAAAATATCAATAATTGGGACTTGGTCGATACAACCTGTCATAAAATTATTGGCCCTCATCTTTTTGATAAAGATAGATCTGTTTTATACACCTGGGCCAGGTCAAAAAATTTATGGACCAAGAGAATTAGCATGATGACCACCTACTATTTTATTCAAAGAAATCAGTTTCAAGACACCTTAAAGTTAGCTGAGGTTTTATTGGATGATGAGCATGATTTGATTCATAAAATAGTGGGTTGGATGTTAAGAGAAGTGGGAAAGCGATCCAAAGCAACGGAAGATCAATTTTTAAAAAAACATTATAAAGTCATGCCTAGAACCATGTTACGCTATGCCATTGAAAAATATCCACAAACAGAGAGAAAAAAAATACTCAATTCCTCCTGGTAGACTTTGTTAATCAATAATTCCTGAAGCAGCTTTTTTTAATCTATCCAATATACCTTGCCACTTTGGATCTAAATGCCAAGAAGGTTTTATATGGCAGACAAATGAATGATAATCGTTATCTTGATGCAATAATGTATAGAGAGAGCGTGCAGCTAAGATTGGATCATTTGGAAGTTTTAGTTCCATATAACTGTTGAGCTGTATATGATTTAAAAAATCAGTTATGGTTGATAGATCAAAACTGGACGTTAAAAATAAAGGTTTGCTGGGCATGTAGTGATCTTCCATCATGCCGGGTGCGTTGATGGAGTCATTTGGTTTTTTTTCAATACAGTGGATTCCAATGTTTTCAAAATCTTCTTGATTGAGCATACCAGGTCGTAAAATACCAACCCCTCCTTGAGTTAACTCAACTATGGTTGACTCTATACCTACTGTGCATGAGCCACCATCTAAAATATAAACATCATCTTCTGAAAAAGCTTTTTGTACATGTTCAACTTGGCTTGGGCTGGTTTGTTTAAATTTATTGGCACTGGGAGCAGCCAAAGGAACGCCAAGTGATTCAATAAGGGTCTGCGTTAGGGAATGTTTTGGAAAACGGATGCCAACCGTAGGTAAACCGGCAGTGATAATATCAGATACATGTTCTTTTTTGGGCAGGATCATGGTTAATGGACCCGGCCAAAAGCTGTGCGCTATTTTTTGAGCGGTATCTGACCAGCAAGAGCTTAAGCTTTTGGCCTGTTCAATGCTGGCTACATGAACAATCAGTGGATCAAAGAAAGGGCGTTCTTTGAGGGTAAAAATTTTATGGATCAAGGCTTCATTATCAATTGGGGCAGCCAGGCCGTAAACCGTTTCTGTAGGAATGGCAACCAGCTTTTGTTGTTTGAAGGCTGATAAAGCATTTTTAATGGCATGATCTATACTTGTTTGGGTGGGCAGCACAGCTTTGCCATATCATAAAATAGATCAAACGGGTAAGGCCAATTGATTGAGGCCAGAAAGTTAATTTTTGTGTTTATTTATGATACATGATGCCTATTGTGCTAAGAAGTTTTGTTCCCTTATGTATTGCTTTAAATGTCATTGTCTTTTTACTCTGGCGGACTTTGCCCAGAGAAGTCATGTTTGAACATTTTACCATCAGCTGGCTTGCCTTAAGTCAAAATAGGTTTTGGACCTTGATCACATCAGCCTTTTCTCATATTGAGTTATGGCATCTATTGATTAATATGTTTGTTCTTAATAGTTTTGGCCCTGTGTTAGAAATGATTGTAGGTAAAACATCCTTTTGGCGATTTTATATTTTTGCTGCAGTCATTGGTTCTTTGGCACATGCGGTGGTGAGTAAATTTTTAATGAGCCAAGCAAGCTTACCCGCTGTAGGGGCTTCAGGAGCCATTGCTGGGGTCATTTTATTGTTTGCTTTAAAGTTTCCTAAAGAGAAAATTTTGTTATTTGGTATAGTCCCCGTGCCAGCCTTGATTGGCTCCATGCTTTTTATTGGTATTGATGTTTGGGGTTTAATTGCCCAAACCAAAGGCGGTGGACTGGGGATTGGCCATGGCGCACACTTGGGCGGATCATTGGCCGGGCTACTTTACTACCTAATGTACATCAAATAGTAGGTTAAACCATTTGTTTGCGTTGTTCAATTAAGGTTTCAACGCATTCTGGATTGGCCAAAGTTGAAGTGTCTCCCAAAGTATCAAAATCTTTGTGTGCAATTTTTCTTAAAAGCCTGCGCATCACTTTTCCGCTTCTGGTTTTAGGAAGAGCCTTGCAAATGTGTACGTGCTCAGGTTTTGCAAAGGATCCAATCAAAGTTTTGACTTGATTCTTGATAAGATCAGACCATTGCTCTGCATTATGCTCAGTGGAGGTATGATTTAAAACAACATAGGCATAAATGCTTGTACCTTTGATGTCATGAGGAATGCCAATAACTGCAGACTCGGCAACATCATGGTGTTCAACAATAGCACTTTCTATTTCTGCTGTTCCCAGGCGATGGCCAGAAACGTTGATGACATCATCCATTCTACCTGTGATCCAAAGATAGCCGTCAGCATCTCTTTTTGCGCCATCACCGCTAAAGTAATAGCCCTTGTATTGTGAGAAATACGTTTCATAGAAGCGATCATGGTTTTTGTAAATCGTGCGAGCTTGCCCAGGCCAAGAATCAGCAATGCATAGTGCCCCTTCGCCAGCTCCCTCAATTGTTTGACCATTTTTATCTAAGATTTCTGGCTTGATGCCAAATAAAGGCAGGGTTGCACAGCCGGGTTTGGTGGGGGTGGCTCCAGGAAGCGGTGAAATAAGAATGCCACCGGTTTCGGTTTGCCACCAGGTATCAACAATAGCGCAGCGTTTTTCACCGACTATGTCATAATACCATTTCCAAATTTCTGGATTGATGGGTTCTCCAACACTGCCTAAAATACGTAGGCTTGCCCTGTTATGTTGCGTAACCCATGCATTTCCTTCAGCAGCAATAGCTCTTAGAGCAGTGGGAGCGGTATAGAACAGAGAAACTTTTAACTCTTCAACGATTTGCCAATAGCGGCCAGCATTGGGATAAACCGGTGTTGATTCAAAAATAACCGTTGTTGCTGCATTGGCTAAAGGGCCATAAACAATATAAGAGTGCCCCGTAATCCAGCCGACATCAGCGGCGCAAAAGTAAATATCCTGTTCATGATAGTCAAAGACCCATTTATGGGTGTTTGAAGTATACACCATGTAACCGCCGGTTGTATGTAAAAGCCCTTTAGGTTTACCGGTACTCCCAGATGTGTATAGAATAAATAAAGGGTCTTCACTGTCCATCCACTCTATTGGACAAGCAGTGTTTTGTTTTTGCATCTGCTCAGTTAAGTCAAGGTCTCTACCTTTTTGCATGTTGACCGCTGTTGCTGTGTGTTGGTATACCAACACACTTTGCACAATATCTTGTCCATCTAAGGCTTGGTCAACAATGTCTTTTAGTGGAATTGTGCGGCCACCGCGTAAGCCTTCATTGGCAGTTAATAAAACCTTGCTACCCGAGTCTACGATTCTATCTCTTAATGCCTCACTACTAAAACCAGCAAAAACGACTGAATGAATGGCCCCAAGTCTAGCACAGGCAAGCATGGCATAAATGGTTTGGGGTACCATGGGCATGTAAATGCATACTCGATCACCTTTTTGAACACCTTGAGATTTGAGTACATTGGCCAGTTGACTGACTTTTTCTAAGAGTGTTTGGTAATTGATGTGCTCATACTGACCTGCTTCATCTTTGGCCCAGATCAGGGCAGTTTTTTGCCCTAAGCCAGCTTCAACATGCCTATCAACACAGTTGTAACAGGCATTGAGTTTACCGCCGGTAAACCATTTTATTTTGGCTTCATTGAAATTGATTTTTTTAACCTGTTGATAATCTTTAAACCAGGAAATACTTTGAGCTTGTTCATGCCAAAAGCGTTCTGGATCATTAATGGATTGTTGGTAAAGCTCCTGATACCTGGTCATAGATTCAATATGGGCATTTTTTTGAATGTGATTGGATGGAGAGTATGTTTTTATTGTGCTCATAATAAAGGTATAGCAAATCTTATGAAGATAAAAAAATAATACAGGTCAGTTGTTTATTTTAAAAAGCGATTCACTGTAAGTCATAAAATACTGTACCCAAAAGAATAAAGCCATTAGACTGCTTTATACATGCAAAAAACAGATTATGATTTGGTTGTTGTTGGTGGTGGTATACAAGGGGCTGGTGTTGCAAGAGAAGCCGTGTTGCAGGGCTTAAAGGTTTTATTATGTGAAAAAGAAGACTTCTTACATGCAACCAGCAGTCAAAGCTCCAAACTTATTCATGGCGGATTAAGGTATTTGGAGTCCTTAGAGTTGAGCCTTGTCCATGAAGCGCTGAATGAAAGAAAAATAATCTTGGATAGCGCGCGGCATGCGGTCTATCCGCTAAAGTTTTTTATTCCAGACTATAGTAACAATCAACGGTCGTTTTTTTTGTATCGAGTTGGTCTATGGATGTATAAACTGTTGGCTGGGAAAAAAAATATTGGTTCTTTTGGAGTCGAAAACGGAGAGATTATTCAAAAAAAATATAGCATCTTCAAAGAGGACTTTAAAAAAGCAGCTTACTATTATGATGCCAGAACCGATGACTTTAGGCTGGGTCTAGATTGGTTGCTGGATGCACAAAGTAAAGGGGTGAATTGTAAAAACTATACTGAAGTAAGCCGTATAAAAAAAAATCACAAGGGTTATAGTCTTCAACTGAAATCTATGGGCTTAAGTCATACCGTGACCACAAGAACAGTCGTCAATGCTGCTGGACCATGGGTTAATGTTGTAGATCAAAAAATAGAGCATGCGTCACGCTATAAAGTAAAGTTTGGTAAAGGGGTTCATGTTGTCTTTGAAACAGAACTTTGTTTAAAAGAAGCTTTTTTACTGGAAGTTCCCAATGAAAAAAGGATCTTTTTTATTTTACCATGGAAAAAAAATAGAATTTTAGTAGGCACAACCGATACCGAATACAATCAAAGTCTAGAGCAAATAAAGGCAAATCAGAATGATGTTGAGTATTTAAAGCATGCTTTACAACACTATCTTAAGACCGATTATTTAAGTCAACTAAAGCCAGTTGCCTTAATGGCAGGTGTTAGGCCTTTGGTGATGAAAAGTGCAAAAAGTAGCCAAGAGCTATCCAGGGGCTATAAAATTGAACCTACATTAAAGGGCATGTGGAATATTGTTGGCGGTAAATACACTGTTTTTAGAGAAGTCGCTGAGAAAGTTGTTGATCAAGTTCTGCGCTACTTAAATAAAGAACAGCAATGTGATTCACGCAGGCATCCGCTTTCAAATTCACCTGAGCAGAGCTTAGAACAATTTATTGAAAGCAACAAAGAAGCTATCGTCAAAAAATTAGGCATTCATGCAGCACATGCGCAAAACCTTTTAAAACGTTATGGTAAGCATTGGCAAAAACTACAACCTTATTTTAAAACACAATCTAAAGATGATATTAAGCCTTGGAATAAAAATTTTCCTTACTATCCTCAAGAGCTTGCTTACTCCATTGAGCATGAACATTGTAAAACCCTTGAAGATTACATGATGAGAAGAACCAGTCTATTCTATACGGAATCCAGTGGAGTAGAAATCATTGATGATGTGCTCAGAGTGTTTCAAGAAAAAAAAGTGATTGGTGCTGAATCAGCTGAAAAACAAAAAAACAATTACCTGATGAAAGTCCATGCCATGAAAGAAACTATAAAAAAAGTGTTTTAAATTGAAGTTAAATAAAAGCCTCTAGACGAATTAAGTAAAGCATAGTAGGGGCCTGTTACTGGGTTTTATGGATAGAGTAGATCAACAGTTTAATTATCGATTGAATATTTATGCTTTGGGTGTTGGCGTTGTCTCGGCGTTTGGGGCCATTGCTTTTAGGGCAATGATTGCCTTTGTGCAAAATATTCTATTTAAGCATCAGATTGACTTTACACTCATAGATCACTTAGAGCAAAGCCGAGAAATATGGTTTATTTTGCTGCCGGTATTTGGTTTTATTTTATCCCATACATTGATTGAAAAATTTGCTTCAGAAGCAAGGGGACACGGAGTTCCTGAAGTTATAGAGGCTGTTCAACATAAGTCTGGCGTCATTCGTAAACCTGTGGCTTTAGTGAAAACCTTAGCCTCAAGTTTGACCATTGGTTCTGGTGGTAGTTTGGGAAGAGAAGGACCTATTGTTCAAATTGGTGCAGCGATTGGTTCTTTTTTGGGGCAAAGTTTAGGCCTTAAACAACAAAATTTAAAAATTTTGGTTGCCTGTGGTGCTTCAGCCGGAATTGCAGCGACCTTTAACACACCGATTGCCGGTGTAATTTTTGCTATTGAATTGATTTTATTAGAATGGCGAGCTAAATCATTTATTCCACTGGTGGTATCTACCGTTTTTGCAACCTTAATTTCACGCTATTATTTGGGTAATCAACCTGCATTTCTTGTTCAGACTTTTTCTCTTAAAACCAATACAGAGATTGTTTTCTATTTGTTTCTTGGGATTATCACGGCAGTTGGAGCCTATTGTTTTGTCAATGGAATTGAATGGGTAGAAAGTAAAATTAAACATATACTAAGGAATGCCTGGTTGAGAGCGTTGGTTGGTGGCCTAATGGTGGGAACGATGGCTTATTTTTTTCCACAGCTTTATGGTGGGGGCTATGAAGCCGCCAATGCTATCTTACATCAAGAGCTAGCGGTTTATTTGTTGCTGCCTTTGTGTGTGTTAAAGATTATTTCAGTTGGCTTAACTCTGGGCAGTGGCGGTTCAGGAGGAGTCTTTGCGCCTTCATTGTTTATGGGAGCTTTGATTGGAGGCCTGTATGGTGTTTTTGTGCACGCATTATTTCCTGATATCACCATGCCTTATGGAGCGTATGCTTTGGTTGGGATGGGCAGTTTTTTTGCTGCCGTATCACGGGGAACTTTCTTTTCAATTGTGATTTTGTTTGAGATGACCCGAAACTACTCCATTATTCTTCCAGTTATGTTTGCCTGTGTTGTTGCTGACCAGGTCTCGGTAGTTTTAATTGGTAAGTTTTCGCTGTATGCGAGACATCTACAGCAAAAGAAATTACCGTTTGCTACAGACTTTAGAGTTGACCCTTTTGAAATGACCTCGGTAGACAAAATCATGGTAACGCAAATTGATTGTATCAAGTCTGGAACCTTGGTTATCAATGCTTGGCAAAAGGCAAGGCAAAGTAAGCACAGCGTTTATCCTGTGGTGGGTAAAGATAAGCTGTTATTGGGCGTCATTTCATACTTTGATTTAGAATTGTTGCAGAAAAAACATGGTCAGAAAAAAGTAGATGAGGTTATGAAATTGAAATCATGCATTGCTTTTATTGATGAAACTGCTAGGACTGTAATTGAGAAGTTAGATCAATCAAGAGATCCACGTGTGTTTATTGTAGAGAGAAACAGTCATAGGCTTTTGGGAGTGGTTACGCCGACGGATTTGATCAGATATCACGATGAAGCTTGAGCTTCTTTTATTTCGTGTAGCAAGAATATAAATTAATGTGCTGTCTTTAGTTAGTTTGCAAGTTAAAGTAAAAAGAATATAAAAAATACGGAGTGTAATGAATGAAGTTAAACTATTTATACAAAACCATGATTTTTTTTCAATACATTATAAAACCTATGATTAGCTATAAAACTAAGCGTTATCAAGCTCAATGTGCAGCAAAGTATATAGAGCTGGGGATGCAAGTCCGTAAACTATTTATCTGGACTATGGCGGCTTTTTCGTTGATGATGTTATCTGCAGTGTATTCTATGGTTTATTTTTTGGTTATTTTCCCAAATGAGAGTAATTACGTTGCAAGTCCGCAGTTTTGGTTAGCCTTGCTAAGCATAACAACAATTGTATTGACAGTTTTTACAGTGTGTTCACAATGGTTTTGGATAAAATTACTTAGAATAAATGAAATTTTATCCTATATAGAAATAGATAAAGATCAATAATAAGTTAGAGAGGTAACCATGGCAAAAAATATTTCATCAATTAAAAAAGCGCTTGATTTACTTAAAGAAGCCGCTCAGGAACAAAAAGACGATTTACAAACCCTGTTCTTAAAAGAATATGAAGAATTGGGCGATGTTATTTCTGGGCTAAAGCCAAAACTTGAAGAAACAGCCAAACAAGTCAATCAAAAAACACAGGATTTAGGTAAGGATGTTGTTGAAGCTACTCAGAAAGATCCTGTAAAAGCTCTAGGTATAGCGGCGGGTATTGGCTTTGTGCTTGGCTTAATGGTTAATAAAAAGTAACCAAAGTTACAACAAGTCTTTAGTTTTTTTAGTGCCTTTATTTATAAACATGATATAGATCATGTTTATGGAAAACAGTGCAGCCTATAAAGCATGTCATGCACACAACAAAGTCAGTTGTTTAACCTGCCCATCAAGAATGAATGGTATTTTTTCTGATCTGGCAGAAAAGCACCTTAAACAGCTGGATTTACATAAAAGTAATCATCATTACAAAAAAGGTCAGACCATTTTTTATGAAGAAAGTGACTGTCCAGGAGTTTTTTGTATTGTTTCTGGACAAGTCAAGTTGGTTAAAAATGGTGCTGAAGGAAAAGAAACACTGTATAAAATCATAAGTCCAGGAGAAGCGATAGGAGTCTATGATGTGATTTCAAAGCAAAGTTGCAATGTTACCGCCATAGCCATGCAGGATTCGGAACTTTGTTTGGTGGATAAAAATTTTATAAGCAGTTTAATCCAGCAAAATTCTGACCTTGCCTTAAAAGTTATTCAACAGATGACGCAAGATTTACACGACTTTGAAAACAGACTGAATGATATTCAAAATAAAGATGTACAACAAAGGATAGCCAAACTTTTATTTATTCTCAATTCCACGCACGGTAAAGATACAGAAAATGGTCGTTATTTAGATATTCAGCTCACCCGCTCGGATATGGCAGCTATGGTTTCAACTACACCAGAGTCTGTTATGCGAGCGTTATCTGAATTTAAAACCATGGGTTATGTTAAATTGGTAGCCAAAAAGATTTACATAAAAAAAATTGAAGACATAAGGCAGGTTGCTGAAGTTTAATGGTTGTGTGCCCCTCCATGAGAGTGCATAAAGTTCATCATAAAAATAAACAGTAAAGATACGCCTGCCAAGGCATGGTAAACGTATTGTTGGTTTTTTCTAGATAAAGACTTAAAAAACTTTAAACCCAAAATATTAACGCCAAACAACATAGGCATGGTTCCAATTGCAAAAATGCTTAGGCTTACAAGGGCTGTTTTAATGTTGGGTGTGGTTAGAGCAGCAATATAAGCCGCGTAAAGCATGCCGCAGGGAAAAATACCTGAAAAAAGACCCACACCAACGCTTTTGTGCTTTTTAGGGAATACTTTTATGGCTGAGCTTTGCAACTGGATGAACAGTTTTTTAATAAACAAAG
Source organism: bacterium (assembly GCA_022763185.1). Lineage (NCBI taxonomy): Bacteria > bacterium. The sequence goes on from JALEGL010000008.1 coordinate 45,923, forward strand.
GGGTAGAAAAAAGTTTAAAAAGACTATTGCTTAATATGACAATGATCAGAAAAACAGCACTTATTTTTTTAAGCTGCGGTGTTAAAAAGCTAGCGCCAATAAAGTAAAGTACAGTTCCAATAACAATGTAGGAAATCAAACGCGAAAAATTATACTTTATACTTTCTTTGACTGCAGAGTCATTGTCAGAGATAAAAAGCATGGCTATGGGGCCACACATACCAACGCAATGAAAGCTTGTTAAGAAGCCCAGTACAAAAAAAGAAGAGTAACTGGTTAATTCAGCTGCATGGTGTACACCGTGTTCCATAAAAATGCTTATACGCAAATTTTATGAAAAAAACATGATATTTCTCATGGTTTGTTTTATTGGAATAGGGTTAGAAGACGTTTGGCATGGCACAAGTATTGAAAAAACACAATGAAGCGCTTGAAGTGCAACCTGAACAATGTTTGCATTGTGAATTGCCTATTCCAAGGAGCATACAGTTAAAAAAGAGCCAGGAGTATCGTTTTTGTTGTACAGGTTGTGAGCATGTGTATGGCTTGATTCATGAATTAGGGTTAAAAAACTTTTACCAACTCAAAGATGCGGACTTTAATCCTTTTGTAAAAGATGATTTGCGTAAAAATAATTTAGAAGGTTTTGAAACATTTTACGCAGAACACAAACAGAGACTGATTTTTCATGTAGAAGGTATCCAGTGCTCAGCCTGTGTTTGGTTGATAAAAAAAGTAGCTAAAAAACATGATTTAAAAGTTAATGTTAATACCGTCGCTTCAAGCATTCATATCATTAATCAGACCCCTGATTTTGAAAAAACCAAAGAATTTTTAAAAACCATTCAATCTTTAGGCTATAATGTTTCGTTTGAAGAAAAAGTTACGCATAAAAATAGAGGACTGTTGATTCGTTTAGGTGTTTGTACGCTGCTTGCGATAAACATCATGGGACTGAATTTTGCCATTTATACCGGGCTAAATAAACAAGACGGACTATTGTATGATTTTGTGCAAGCTTTAATTATGGGCTTTGCAACGGTTTCATTTTTTGTTGGAGGGAGTTATTTTTTTAAAAAAACCTTCCGTGCAATAAAAAATAAAATTTTTCATTTTGATATCCCTATTACTTTGGGCATTGTACTTTCCTTTTTTGGCTCTTGGGCAGCATTTTTTTTGGGTTATGCAGAAAAAACATATTTTGATAGCATGAGTGTGTTTATAGCGTTGATGTTATTGGGACGGTTTTTACAAGAGCGTTGGTTAGAGAAAAGTAGAGCAAGTATATTAAATTCAGTTAATTTTAAAGGCTTGAAAGTTTTAAAATTATTATCCGACAAGACTTTAGATAGCATTGACTTTTCTGAGGTTAAAAAAGGAGACAAACTGGTTTTAAGATCAGGGGATATCGTTCCTACAGAAAGTAAAGTCATTGATCCGAATCTTTTAGAGTTTGATTACCAGTGGATTAGTGGTGAAAGTGATGTGATTCATCAATCAAAAGGTGATGTGGTTTGTGCTGGAGCAAGATACATTGGCTTACAGATGATCCATTTAGAAAGTTTGGAAAACTTTGAAAACTCCAGATTAAAAACGTTATCATCTACAGTCAGTCAATCCGAATATGGTGGAGAAATTAGTTCTTTAGATTTTTCCAAGTACTACACTCTTTTTGTTTTGCTATTGCTCACACTATCTTTTAGCTACAATATAATGAATAATGGCTTTGAACAGGCTTTTTTATCTGTTGTAACCATCAGTGTCATCACTTGTCCTTGTGCAATTGGGATAACTTTGCCTATTGTACAGTTTATTTTACAGCAAAAGCTTTTTAGTAAAGGGGTGTACATACAAAATGGTCAAACATTGAGTGCAATCGCAAAAATAACGGCGATCGTATTTGATAAAACCGGGACGCTCACTTTTTTAAATAAAAAAATCAGTAAAAGTCCATCATATCATCAACTAGCCAATGAAGAAAAAACAGTGTTGTTTAGTGCAGTTGCGCAAAGCAAACATCCGTTTAGTCAGCAGATTTTTAATCGTTTGCTAGAAGAGGGATTAACTTTATTGGATCTTGAAGTGACAGAGAAAATTGGTGAAGGGCTATTTTTTACTTTTAAAGGGCAACACTACTATCTAGGAAAAGACAAAACCAGTGATGAACCTTTGGTTGTGTTTATGAAAAATCAAAAAAAGCTTTGTGATTTTAAGTTCAGTGAAGTTTTACTTAAAGATAGTGAAGCTGTCATTAAAGACTTAAAACAAACTAATAAACTGTACCTTCTTAGTGGAGACAAAAAAGCAGCGGTGTTAAAGGTTGCAAAAAAACTTCATATCAATGAAGAAAATGTTCGATATGAATGCTTACCGCAAGAAAAGCTAGACTGGGTAAGAAAAAGGTTAAGTCAGGAAAAAACCTTGTATTTAGGGGATGGTCTCAATGATCTTGAAGCCATGCAAGCGGCATATATTTCTGGCGCAAGTTTGTCACAAAGCTTGGTGGCTGCAAGCAGTGCAAGTTTCAGCTTTAAACCTTTTTCATTATTGTGGCTAAAAGATTTTTTTGAATGTGGAAAAGTATGGAAAAAATTGGTTTATTTTAATTATAGTTTAGCTTTGGTGTATAACGTGTTGGTGGCAGGGTTAGCTACAGTAGGATGGATAGGACCTTTAGAGGCGGCAATCATCATGCCCGCTTTTTCAATTGCAGTCTTGGTGATTTCATCCAAACAAATTAAAAAAACCTGATACAAATCATCTTTTTATTATGAATATATTGATATTACTCATCGCAATTGGCATAGCAATCATCTTACTGGCAGGATACTTTTTTGTATTCACTGTCAAAAATGCAGAGTACGAGCATATGGATGATTCAGTGTGGTTACCATTTGATGATGAAGAAAGTGAGATAGAGCGTGAACAGTAAAGAGATTCATTTTGATGATTCGATTGTAAGACAGTTTTCTTGGGCGACCATGATTTGGGGTGCTGTAGGGATGTTGGTTGGAGTGATTGTGGCTTTGCAAATCGCTTTTTGGCAAACCAATTTTGGACCGTATCTTAGCTTTGGTCGATTAAGACCTTTGCATACCAATGCTGTGATTTTTGCTTTTGTAGGTAATATGATGTTTGCTGGGATTTATTATTCAACGCAACGGCTGTTAAAAACACGGATGGCCAGTGATCTGTTGAGTAAGTTGCATTTTTGGGGTTGGCAACTGATCATTGTTTTAGCGGCAATAACTTTGCCCTTGGGCTTGAGCCAATCTAAAGAATATGCTGAATTAGAGTGGCCTATTGATATTTTGGTGGTGATTGTTTGGGTTATTTTTGCCATTAACTTTTTTTGGACCTTGGCCAAGCGTAGAGAAAAGCATATTTATGTGGCAATCTGGTTCTATATTGCATCTATCGTAACTGTAGCTATTTTGTATTTGGTTAACAATATGAGTTTGCCGGTTTCATTGACCAAGTCATACTCTGTTTTTTCAGGTGTACAGGATGCTTTGGTTCAGTGGTGGTATGGACACAATGCCGTAGCGTTTTTCTTGACCACACCTATTTTGGGTATCATGTACTATTTTGTTCCAAAGTCTGTTGAGCGTCCTGTGTACTCGTATCGCTTATCCATTGTTCACTTTTGGGCCTTGGTTTTTATGTATATTTGGGCAGGACCGCATCACCTTTTATATTCAGCACTTCCTAGTTGGGCACAAAGTCTGGGTGTGATTTTTAGTGTGATGTTATGGGCACCCAGTTGGGGCGGAATGATCAACGGTTTATTAACCTTGCGCGGGGCATGGGATAAACTCAGAACAGATCCAGTGGTCAAATTCTTTGCAGCAGCCATTACTTTTTATGGAATGGCAACCTTTGAAGGCCCCATGCTATCTATTAAATCATTCAATGGATTGGTTCACAGTACAGATTGGATTATTGGTCATGTGCATGGCGGCGCTTTGGGTTGGAATGGTTTTATGGCTGCAGGAATGTTGTATTGGTTAATCCCGCGTTTGTATGGCACCAAGCTTTGGTCAAAATCCTGGGCTAACTTTCATTTCTGGATTGGCTTATTTGGTATTCTACTTTATGTAGCTGCAATGTGGGCCAGTGGCTTAACACAAGGTTTGATGTGGCGTGCACTTAATGCTGAAGGCACGTTATTGTACCCTAACTTTCTTGAGGCTATTACCAAAAGTCACTTGATGTACATGATGCGTTTGATCGGTGGTACTTTGTATTTGGTCACCTTTATCATGATGATCATTAACTTGTTTAAGACAGCCAGACAAGGGCAAGCCACTGACTATAAAATTCAAGTTGTTGAAGAAGAAAAAGCTGAAGAAGATTTGTCTTGGAAAAAAATAGTATTCAGTCCAATTTCTATGGTGGTCATTTTGGGCTTGGTGTTGATGTTTGGGTTGCTAACCAAAAGCTTATTACATTATTTTGTATGGATAGGTCTGGCGATTATTTTTACCGTGGCAGCCATCTTTACCTTTCTCAGTGCAAGAAAAGAGAAAGTCAGTTGGCATAGAGCCTTAGAGGGAAAAGCCTTACTGTTTACGGTTTTTACCTTGATTGCGGTTTTAATTGGTGGCATGGCACAAATCATTCCTGCCGTTATGGTTGATAAGGCCGTACCCATGAAACATAAAGCATCTGTATATAAACCCTTGGAATTGGTTGGGAGAGATATTTATATACGAGAAGGCTGTAATAACTGTCACACGCAAATGGTGCGTAGCTTACTGTCTGAAAGTATGCGTTACGGTCATAAGTCTGAAGCTTGGGAGTTTGCCAATGACTTTCCTCATCTTTGGGGATCAAAGAGAACAGGTCCAGACTTGGCAAGGGTTGGAAAAAAATATCCAAACTTGTGGCATTATAAGCATATGATTAACCCAAGATCTACTTCACCAGGCTCTAATATGCCCAGCTACGAGTTTCTTGAGCACTCTAAAGCAGATTATAGCAGCCTTACATATAAGATGCGTGCCTTAAAAAAACTTGGCGTTGATTACAGTCAAGACATGATCAATAATGCTGAACAGCTAGCGGCTGAACAAGCACAGTCTATTGTAGATGACCTTCTTGCACAAGATGAGGTTGATACATCTGCCGATAGTGAGCTTGTGGCATTGATTGCATACTTACAAAAACTGGGTGTCGATCGCAAAAACATAAAGGAGTAATAAGGCATGTTAAAAGAAATATTAACAGAAAATGCTTGGTTGAACTTAGCACTTGTTGCGCAGCTGTTCACTGGAGCTGTTTTTTTGGGTGTTTTAGCCTATGTTTTTAGTAAAAAAAATAAAGAGAAATTGACCAATGAGTCAACCGTCCTTTTTTATGAGGAGTTAAAACAATGAGTGATGAACAAGATAAAAAGATAGAAGGTCACAGTTATGATGGGATTGAAGAGTATGACAACAATCTCCCCAACTGGTGGTTGGTAACATTTTATTTAACAATTATTTTTTCTTTTGTTTATTGGACAAAGTACTATGTGTTTACTGATAAAGACCCTCAAGAAATTGAGTACTCACAAGCTTTAGAAAAACACGAGCAAAAATTGGCAAGTCTTCAAAAAGATGTCAGTGATGAAGATATTATTGCTATGGCAAATGACGCAGCAGTTATCGCTCGTGCAAAAGAAGCTTATGTAACCAACTGTCAAGTTTGTCATGGTGCAAATGGAGAGGGAGGCATTGGCCCCAACTTAACGGATGCAGCTTGGATTCATGGCTATGAGCCCAGTAAAATTATTCATACCATTAACCAAGGTGTTCTTGAAAAAGGGATGACCGCATGGAAAGGTGTTTTATCAGAAAGTACCATTCATGAACTTGCTGCTTATGTTATCAGTTTAGAGGGAAGTAATCCTGATAATGCTAAAGAACCGCAAGGGGACATTATAAAAGGCTAGTGCCACAGAATAAATAACTTAAAATGTTCAAACATTAAGGTAAGGTGCGGGATGCAATCGCCAGAATATACACATAAATCATCTATTCAAAAAGATGGGAGTAGACCTAAAATAAGGTTGGCGGATGTTAAAGGTTTTTTTACCCGATTTAAAAATAAAACCTTTACACTTATCATTATTATTTTTTTTGTTATTCCATTGCTTAAGTTTGGTGGAGAACGCTTCTTGCTTTTGCAAGTTGATCAACGGGTTTTCAATATTGCAGGCTTTGTTTTTAATGCCCAAGACGTATATCTGATCTTTTTTATTGTTACCGGTTTAGCCTTTTCTTTGTTTTTTATTACGGCTCTGTTTGGACGTGTCTGGTGTGGATACCTATGTCCACAAACCGTTATTTTAGAAGGCGTTTATAGAAAAATTGAGCGTTGGATAGAAGGTCCAAAAAACCAGCAACTTATTTTGGAAAAGTCAGCTTGGAATAAAGAAAAAATAATGAAGAAGGGGCTCAAATACTTTTTGTATGCTTTGGTTTCTTTGTTATTTGCTTTTGGTTTTATTTCTTACTTTGTTCCGCACAGTTATTATATAGATCTATGGCAGCATGGGCCCTCAACCCATCCAAATGTGTTTTTGTGGGGATTAATTTTAAGCTTCATTTTTTATGGTAACTTTGCTTGGTTCAGAGAGCAGCTTTGCTTAATCATTTGTCCTTATGGTCGATTACAGTCAGCGCTCACCGATGATGATACGTTTGTAATTGGTTACGATGAAAAAAGAGGAGAACCTAGAGGAAAGCTAAAAGATGAAAATAGAGGCGCCTGCATAGACTGTGGTCGATGTGTTGTTGTTTGCCCTACCGGAATAGATATACGTCAAGGTATGCAAATGGAGTGCATAGGCTGTGCAAATTGTATTGATGCTTGTGATGAAATCATGGAAAAAACCAATCAACCCAAAGGGCTTATTCGTTACGATTCCTACAATGGTTTTAATGGTGAAAAAACAAAGCTACTGCGACCAAGAATCTACGTTTATATGGTCCTTTTACTTATTGGTTTTTTAGTGTTTTCTGTTTTTTTAAGAAATCGGCAAAATTTTGAGGCCAATTTATTAAGGTTGAGTGATAGACCATACATACTCGAAGCCGGTCAAATTAGAAATGCTTTTGAAATTCACATAATTAATAAATCTGCACAAGAACAACGTTACACTATTGATGTTGAGTCAGAGCAAAAACAACTTGAAAGTATCATGCCTTTTAAATCAATTGTCCTAAAAAAGAATGAAGATAAGCGTATACCTCTGTTTTTGGTTTTAAATAAAGATATGTACAAGAAAGAGTTTGAAGTGAATGTTAAAATACATGTTGACGAGAATGAAAAAAAAGTTCCCATAAAGTTTTTAGGGCCTAATACCTTAAAATAAGCGCATGCTATGCTATAGAATAGACAAAAAAAACCATGATATATCTCATTGAATAACTTTATTTTTTTGTTATGCTTTCTTCAAAAGTCAAAAGGAGGCTGTATGAATTTTAAAAATATTTTACTTCCCATAGAGTTTAACGATACATCTAAACTTTTTTTAAAAGAGCTGCTCCATACCCATGAGTTTACTGAATCCAACTTTTATTTACTCAATGTGGTGGATATCTCTGATACCTATTTGTATTCTGGTAGACACCTGGGGATCCCTGCCAATCTATCTGATGAAATAGCTGAAGCGGCCAAACAAGATATGGAAGTGATAAAAAAAGAGTTTTTTTACGAAAAAGGAAACAGCAAGATATCCACGCATGTTCGCAAAGGTTTAAGTATTTCTGAAGAGATCGTGGATTTTGTAAAAAATAACGATATCGATCTTGTGATCATGCCTTCGCATGCAAGAAAAGGTTTGCAGCGAATGTTTTTAGGCAGTGTCACAGAACAAGTATTACGTGATTGTCCATGTCCGGTCTTAACGGTCAGAAACAGAGACGTTTAAGGCTTATAAATAAAATTGAAGTGATTGATACTGTGTGATGGCAGGGGAGATGGATTATATTTATGTCCAAGCATAGTTAAAACTAATGCTAACCCTGTCTTTTTTATTGTGAGACGCCGGTACTTCATGTCCAAGCCAACTCTCAAACAAGATAAGATCACCTGCTTTTGGGCTTATTGAGATGTGATTTAAATCTTTGTTAGGACAGGTATTCTTTTTTGGTGGGCAGGCCATCATTCTTGATAAACGTGGATCTTCAAACTTGATGGCCGCTGAGTTTTTTGGAGTTTGAACATAATAGGTTCCACTGATTAATGACAAGGGATGTATATGCTGGCTGTGGGTGACAGCTGCAGGCATAATATTGATCCAACAGTCCGTCATTCCCAGTTGTTTTATTGAGATATCGTAATGCAGTTTTTTTAAGTATTTTTGCACATGCGGTCTGATTGCGCTTTCTAAGTCATGAAAGGTAGAAGAAAACTGGTGCAGGTTATCCATGCTAGAATAAGAGGTGTAGCCCCCTATATAAGCATTTTTTGACCACTCTTGCCCTTCTATATCGTAATCTTTAACCTGATAACATTCTTTCAGCAGAGTTTTATTGAATGCAGTTGCCCCTTTATCTTGTAAGGCAGCTTGATAAACATAGCTTGGAAAAAATGTGTGTATGGCCATAGCTCAAAATCTTTCTATGTACCCAAAGGTAGCCGGTACCTTTGGGTACTTGTAAATTGTTTAGCCTAAGAAGGGGTAACGGTAATTGCTTGGTGCAGTAAAACTTTCTTTAATGGTTCTGGGTGATAACCATCGGTATAAGTTTAAAATGGAACCGGCTTTATCATTGGTTCCTGAGCCTCTTGCTCCACCAAAAGGTTGTTGTCCAACCACTGCGCCAGTAGGCTTATCATTGATGTAGAAGTTACCCGCAGCATACTTAAGGGCTTTGCTGCTTTTTTCTATAATATGTCTATCTTTGGCAAAAATACTTCCAGTTAAGGCATAAGGAGAGGTTTGATCTACAAGCTGTAGTGTTTGATCATAGTCAGCATCTTTATACACATAGATGGTTAATACAGGACCAAAAATTTCCTCTTCCATGCTTAAAAAATGTGGGTCGTTGGCAACAACAACCGTGGGTTGAATAAAGTAACCTTCTTCTTTACTGTATTCACCACCTGCAATAATTTGCGCGTCATTAGATTTTTTAATGGTGTCAATATAGCCAGCAATTTTATCAAACGCTTTTTCATCTATAACTGCATTGACAAAATTAGAAAAATCCTCAGGTGATCCCATTTTCATGGAAGCAACATCAGCTTGTAAATTTTCTTTAACGGTAGGCCACATGGATTCAGGTATATAGGCTCGTGATGCCGCCGAGCACTTTTGACCTTGAAATTCAAAAGCACCTCTTGATAAAGCCGTAACGACTTGTTCCGGGTTGGCACTGGGATGAACCATGACAAAATCTTTTCCGCCGGTTTCACCTACAATTCTTGGATAACTTTTGTAGTTTTGAATGTTATTACCAATGGTTTTCCATAAATTTTGGAAGACTTCAGTACTGCCAGTAAAATGAAGACCAGCAAAATCAGCATGATTAAAAATAACCTCACCGGCATCTTTACCGCTAACAAAGATTAAATTAATAACCCCTTTGGGTAAGCCAGCTTCTTCAAAAATTTTCATGGTTAAGGCAGCTGAATAGATTTGGCTTTCTGCTGGTTTCCAAACCACAGTATTGCCTAACATAGCCGGACAGCTGGGTAAGTTACCTGCAATGGCTGTAAAGTTAAAAGGTGTAAGAGCAAAAACAAAGCCTTCTAAGGGTCTGTATTCCATTTGATTCCATACGGTGTCACTGCTTTGTGGTTGATCTTGATATATTTGCGTCATGTAATGCACATTAAAACGTAAAAAATCAGCAAGTTCTGCAACAGCATCAATTTCTGCTTGATAAATATTTTTTGATTGGCAAAGCATGGTTGCTGCATTCATTTGATGTCTATAAGGGCCACTGATAAGATCAGCTGCCTTTAAAAAAATGGCTGCTCTGTCTTGCCAAGGCATATTTTCCCAAGAGTTTTTTGCAGCTAATGCAGCGGAAACTGCTTGTTCTACATGTTCTTGATTACCTTTGCAGTACTGTCCAATTGTTTGTTTTAGATTGTAAGGAGAGACCATGTCAATGGTGTTAGATGTGGAAACTTTTTCCCCATTGATGGTCATGCAAATTTTATCTTGCTGTGACTTCATTTTGGTCAAGGTTGCTAAAAAGTCTTCTTTTTCTTTAGACCCAGGAGCATAATCAAGAACGGGTTCGTTGATAGGGTAAGGGCTTTGATAAAATGCATTAGACATAGGTTTTTCCTCTCTTTTTAGTTTATAGTGCTATGGTTTTATTGACATGCTGATGATTTTGACACTGTAGTCTTTATCTACACATGGCTTATCTTTACTGGGTATGCATTTGAGCATTTGATTTTTATTTGTAAGCTTTTTATTCAACCTGTAATTTTTTTTAACAAGCTTCTTATCTTTGGTAAGGTGGCCAGTAACAGGAAGACCTAAAGTGTCTTTTGGTGCATAATTTTTGTACCGCACAGTGTTTGCATTGAGTTCTTCTAAATTCCCTTCGACACCAATAAAAAACTCACTCAATGAAGCGCTACTGTCTTGAAAAGATCGTCCTAATGCAAATGCTCCAGACTCAACCAGTTTGATGAATGCTTCAGATGTTTGCTTTGGTTTTTGACTAAGACTCACTTCTATGTCACCTAGTGTGTTTTTAATCAGTAAAGTTTTAAGATGGTCTGTTTTAGATTTAGCCATGACAGTGTTTGTAAGGAAAAACACAAAAAAGCCAATAAATAAAAATCGTATACCGATATGCATGCTAGCAATATCTAACAATAGATGACTTGCTTGTAAAGATGCTTTTGCGAAAAATAATATGATTTTAAAATGAATTGAGGGAGTTTTTATTTGAAAATTGATATGTCTTAAGCATGGATCCAATTTCTCAGGGTGTTTTTGGGGCAAGTTTTAGCCAGAGCACTGTAAAACAAAAAGTTAATTTTAAAACAGCGACAATTCTAGGGTTTTTATCTGCAATGGCCCCTGACTTAGATGTTTTAATAAGGTCGGCTGAAGATCCACTTTTGGGCTTGGAGTATCACCGCCAATTTACCCATTCCTTGCTTTTTATTCCTCTGGGCGGGTTACTTTGTGCCTTGATAGCAAGTGTTTTTTTAAAAAAGAAATTAAGTTTTTGGCAGATCTATCTTTTTTGTACAGTTGGTTGGGCAACGCATGGTCTTCTTGATGCCTGTACAACTTATGGCACCTTATTGTTTTGGCCATTTTCATACCAGCGAATAGCATGGAATAATGTTTCTATTATTGACCCTTTATTTACCTTACCCTTGTTGTTCTTAATGGCGATGACACTGATAAAAAAGAAAAAAGTCTATGCGCAGTGGGCGTGTCTTTATAGCCTGGCTTATCTTGGTTTTGGTTTAGTTCAGGGGCAAAGAGTCAAGGGCTATGTGCAAAGTAAGATAATAGAACGGCAACATAGCGCTGAGAAAATTATGGTTAGTCCTTCTTTTGCCAATTTATTATTATGGAGAACAGTATATGAGCATAACGGCCATTACTATGTTGATGCAGTTAGAGCGGGTTTTACACAACACATGTTTTCAGGTGAAAAAATTAAGAAGCTTCAAAAGTATGAAGATTTGCCATGGCTTGAGCGGGGTAGTACACAAGACCAAGATATAGAGCGCTTTCGATGGTTCACCAATGATTACTTAGCTTGGACAGATAAAAACCCTTATATGATTCAAGATATTCGTTATGCCATGTCTCCACGATCAACACAAAGTTTATGGGGTCTCAGTCTGTCACCAAGTATGCAAAATAAACATGCTCAATTTGAACGGGTGTCTAAAGATTCTTCAGCAGATAGAGAACAGTTTTGGGAGATGCTGTTGTATAAGGCAATGAGCAAGTAACTTTAAAAAAATTTGGTATGCTTGGTTTGTCATAAGTAACAGGATATTAAAGTATGAAAGGACAGCATGGTTAGCGCAATTGGAATGGTCTGTAAAAATATAGAACAAACAATCAAATTTTATCAGTGTTTGGGTTTAGCATTTAAACAAATGGGGGGGCCAGACCACTACGAAACATTTAATGATAAAGATTTTAAAATTATGTTGGATTCAGAAGATTTAATAAAGAAACTTTATCCTTCCTGGCAAAGACAGCATAATCAAAATATAAGCTTATGTTTTGAACAAAAAAATCCAAAAAACGTTGATCAAATTTTCTTTGATTTAATTGAACATGGAGGCACAGCGATCAAAGAGCCTTGGGACGCTTTTTGGGGTCAACGTTATGCATGCCTATTGGACCCCAATGCAAATCAAATAGATCTTTATGCTGAATTATAATTGGACGGTTGACAAACTGTTTTGGTGAGTACTATCTTTAAGTGGGGATTGTCTTATTAACACCAATAACTAAAAAGGTTATCAATGAAAAACACATTACAGCTTTATTCACTGGCCACACCCAATGGACAAAAAGTATCCATTTGTCTTGAGGAAATGGGTTTGGACTATGAAGCGCATACGATTAATATATTAAAGAATGAACAGTTTACCGATGAGTATAAACAAATAAATCCCAATTCAAAAATTCCAGCATTGATAGACCCAGCAGGCCCTGAAGGCAAAAAAATAACATTGATGGAATCTGGAGCAATTTTACAGTATTTAGCAGAAAAAACAGGGATGTTTTTACCCAAAGAAACACAAGCCAGGTTTGAAGTAATGCAGTGGTTGTTTTTTCAGATGGCGGGTGTTGGCCCTATGTTTGGTCAGTTTGGACATTTTTATAAATATGCAAAAGATCAATGTAATCATCCTTATCCAGTTGAACGCTACAGTAAGGAAGTGAAACGTTTATTATCTGTTATAGATAAACAGCTTAGCAGTCATTCTTATATTGCGAATGATAATATAAGTATTGCAGATTTTTCAATTTATCCGTGGCTTAAAGCTTTAGATCAATTTTATGAAGCTCAAGAACATTTAAACCTTAATGAATATAAATATATTAGCTCTTGGTTTAATGAATTGTCAGAGCGACCAAAACTGAAGAAGGGGTTAAACGTATGTCCTTTTCCAGAGTAAATTTCTTGAAAATAAAAAAAATAGCGTTAATAGCATTTCTTGGAAGCTTTTTATTTACTGCATGTTCAAGAAATATTGAGACAATTAATCATGACTTGAAGAAGCAAGATAGCGTTTTTTTGGTTTTGGCGCATCCAGATGATGAAACAATGTTGGGCGGCCTGTTATTAGAATTGAAACGTTTGAACATACCTGTCTATGCAATGTATATTACTTCGGGCGAAGGTGGAAAACGTTTAACATTAGATGCTCAAGGGCAGTGGATGGCTAAAAGTATTGATGCTTCTAAGCTTAAAGAAGTGCGTGAACATGATCTTGAACAAGTTGCCACCAACTATGGTATTAAAGATTACTTTTTATTAGAGCAAAAAGACACTCCCTTACGCAATAAAGATGGCTTGCCCATAAGAGAAGGTAAACTGTTTTTAGAAAAAAATATCTGGCAAAAAAAAATGATACAAAAAAAATTAGTATCTTTATTGAGCCAATATCAGCCAAGCTATGTGATTGCTATGAGTTTAGATGAACATACACATGCCCATCATAAAGCCAGCCGTTTAATATTGGATGAACTAAAAATAACTCAAAGGTTTAGCTTTATTAAAGGAGTCTATGCATTCACAGAAACCGGTTGGATAAAACCAAGCTTAAAGGATGAAAAAAAGTTTCCAAAATTAACTCTAGATAGAAAACAAAACCTTCCTGGTTCAAACATAGATTACGCAACACTCAATGCACAGGTAGCTGGCGGACATTATTCACAGCACTCCGGTCATACGGGACCATGGTCGCACAAAGAAGAGTTTTATCAAATAGAAGGGAGCTTACTAGAGTTTTATAAGTTTCTATGCAAAAGCCGTAACTGTAATCAAAGGATACAGTATACAGAGCAATAAAGCTCATGATAGGGGCTATTTTTTTAGGTGTAATAGCCAGAGAATAGGAGCGTTGTTTTTCTTTATATCGTGATGCTCAGTATAAATATAGAGTGTTTGCTGATTGATCCAGCTCTCTATGCTTTCTTTTTCCTCTTTCCCTTGTCTATGTCCTGGATACGCTAAAACTGAAACTATACCACCTGGCTTGAGTAATTGTGAACATTGATCCAATGCCAGTAGAGTAGTTTTTTCTTGGGTGCAAATAGTTTTATTTTGGCTTCCAGGTAGGTAACCTAAATTAAACATAATAAGATCTATTTTTTTGTAAAAGCGTTTAGGAATGAAGGCAGTCATTTTTGAATGTGAAGCTTGAAAAAAACTGAGCTGTTTTTTGTTTAAGTCGTGAGCACATTTTTTTTGTGTTGTTAATATTGCTTGTTGTTGGACGTCAAAGGCAAAGACATGCCCTTGTGCTTGAGTATTTTTCAATAAAAAAGCTGTGTCATGCCCATTACCGCACGTCGCATCAATACTGTACAAGAAAATTTTTTGATGTTTAATAATTTCTTGATGACACATTTGGGTTAGTGACATTTTAAGAGCGCCTTGTTTTATTTAAAGAGTTGATGAAACTATGTGCATGATGAGGAATTTCCAAGCAACCTTTACTGCCAAAGCCATTGAATAGCCAAAGTCTTGAATCTTGAGGAGAAGTTTGAATCAGTACTTGTCTGTTGACAGTTGTTGGCCTAATGCCCGTATAATGATTTTTTAACGTAAAGACTTTTTTGCTGATTGGGAGCGGGGCTTTAGAAGTGAACAAGGCATACTCTTTTTCTGTATTCGCTTGATATTGAATACCCCAGTGATAACTTGCACCTAAATAAAAGTGCTGATCAATGTTAAAGTTAGGTACTAACCAGTGCCCCCAGTTATAGAAAGATTTTTCTAAACCTTGTATTTCAACATTCATGATACTGCCTTTTGAAAGCTGAAAAAGATCATGTTGAAAAAATGGATTGTATATATTTTGGTAGCCTTCACAAAAAATGAGTTGATAAAATGAACTGTTTTTGTAGATAAGGTTATTTTTTTTGAATTGAAGTTGCGTGTAGTCAAATTGTGCACTTTCAAAATCAGAATTTTTTTTGAAATAATTTTTACTTAGCTTTAAAAAATTTCTTACATTTACACTTGCAGTATCGTGAATATAAATCTTATCTTTTGTATGAAATTGAAAAGACTGAGGAAACTGTAGTTGTCTTTTTAAATAATAGTCATATTGCTCTGAGGAAGATAAAAACCGGTGTTGTATGATAGGATGAAATAAACGAGTATTTAATTTTTTTTCTATTGCTTGGTAAAAATTTTTTGCCTTTAAAAATTTTTCAAAAAAATTATCCGTTAGTTTTAATCTTGGTCCAGTAAAGGGATTGATGATGCCCGCTGAAACAATTGAAGAAGAACCTCTGTGTTCATGGTCAATGATTTTAAGTGTATAACCTTCTTGAATCAGGGTGTGCGCTAAGATGCTCCCTGCTAGCCCCTGACCTACAATTAAGAAATCATAGGTTTTTTGCTTCATGATGAAAGAGGTGAAAAATTAATTTGATGAACACCGTGTTCAAAGCGATTGAGCAGCTGTAAGTATTGCGCATGTAAATCTGGATCTTGCGCTTTCCAAGTGTCTTGAATAGACCAGGCTTCAATGTAGATGATTTTAGAGATTTTTGCCTGCAGCATGGCTTTGCTACAATTAAAGCAAGGTTGCATGGTGGTGTACATGGTGCTGTTTTCTGTTTTGATACCAAAACGTGCAGCACTTAAAATAGCATTTTGCTCAGCATGAACACATATACAAATATCATAAGCTGTTCCAGAAGGGTAAGCCCCTCTTTTATTGCAACGTACACAACCACCATCCAAACAGTTTAGAGTGCCTTCAGCTGTCCCATTATAACCAGTTGAGATGATTCGATTGTCTACAACTAAAACTGCACCCACTTGACTGCCTTTACAGTTGGCTTTGGCTTTAACTGCCAGAGCTATATTGAGATAATATTCATCCTGAGTCATAAGCGCTTTTTTACCATTGATCATAAGAAGGAACAAGTCTTGCTAAAATAAACAAAACTGGCGTATATAAAAACAGAAAAAATTATGGAGCCCTTTAAAAATATATATAACTCAAACAGTATAGCAGACCTTGCACACGCTATTTATAGCATTGAGCAAGGTTTTAAGAAAAAAAGTTTTATCAATAAATCCATGTCCAATCTGGAGCAATTAGAAATGAAGCAACGTGTTGTGCAAATAGCACAAGCTTTAGAAGATTGTTTGCCTGGCAACTACAAGCAAAAACTTACGGCATTGTTAAAAAGTGTTAAGTCAGATAAAAATCCTTCAGGCGTAGAGGGTTTTTTATTATGGCCATACACTTATTTTATAGAATGCTATGGTATGGATGACTTTGAAAGCTCGATGCATGCTTTGTATGTCATCACACAGCAGTTTACCAGTGAATTTGGTGTAAGACCTTTCTTAGAGCACTATCCAGATAAAGTTTATGGTTTATTTAAACAATGGGTACATGATCCAAATGAACATGTGAGACGTTGGGTCAGTGAAGGTTTAAGGCCTAATCTTCCCTGGGGAATGAAGATTTCACATATTAAGAAAAATTTAAAAAAAAATATAAGGCTTATTTCTTTACTTAAAGATGATGCATCACTTTATGTCAGAAAAAGTGTGGCCAATCATTTAAACGATATTGCGGCTTTGGATTCACAACTGCTCTTAGATACAGTTGAGAAGTGGCCTTTAAATAAAGATTACAGAAAAGTTTTAGTAAAAAATGCTTTGAGAAATCTTATTAAGCAGGGTAATCCAAGGGCTTTGAAAATATTAGGCTTTGATCCAAAAGCAAAAATCAAACTTAATAAATTAAATCTATCAAAAAAGAAAATCAGAGAAGGTGAGAGTCTGGTTATAAGCTTTGAACTGATTAATGAAAGCAACACTCAACAGGCACTGATGGTTGATTATGTCTTGTATTACATGAAAAAAAATGGAGAGCTTTCTCCCAAAGTTTTTAAACTTAAGCAACTTCAATTGGCCAAAGATCAAAGGCTTGCATTGGCTAAAAAGCATACTTTTAAATTGGTTACAACCCGAAGACATTATTCGGGAAAGCATAAGATTGAGATTCAAGTGAATGGACAGAGAAAAGGATTTGTAGACTTCATCTTGAGTGTAGAATAGGCATGAAAACGGAGCTTGCTTTAATTGTAAGATGCATGCTATAGAAGCTTGGAAATTAATTAAGTTAGGAATACATTTTAAGGAAATAGCTCGGTTTTTGTTTTTAGACTTTGTTTGTCTCGTCTATAGAGTTCAATGAACAGTTCATCCGTTATTCAAATATAAATTTTAAGGTAACAGAATATTGTGAAAAATATAACATCATTTAGTGATCTTGGCTTGTCAAAAAAGCTTATTCAAGCCATTGAAGGTTTGGGCTACGTCAAGCCAACAGAAATTCAAGAAAAAGCCATTCCCATGCTTTTGCAGGACAGTCAAAAAGATTTTATAGGACAAGCACAAACAGGAACCGGTAAAACAGCAGCATTTATGCTACCTATTTTGCAAAAAATAAATATAAAAAACCAACATGTCCAAGCGCTGGTTCTTGCACCCACTAGAGAGTTGGCTCAACAAGTGGAAAAAGAGACAGTTAAGTTTGCCAAACATTTAAATGTTAAAACTTGTTGTGTCTATGGTGGGTCTCCCTATAAAAAACAAATTCAAACTTTGAAAAAAGAAAAGCCCAGTATTGTTGTAGGAACACCAGGAAGAATCAAAGATTTAATTAATAGAGGTGTTTTGGTTTTAGACAATGCCAGTCATTGTGTTTTAGATGAAGCCGATGAAATGCTGAATATGGGCTTTTTTGATGATATCGAAGAAATTTTGCAACAGTTTAATGAACAACGTCAGTTGGTCATGTTTTCTGCAACTATGCCAAAAGGTATTTTAAAGCTGATCGATAAAACCTTCAAGGCCTATGAACGAGTCAACGTAGAAAAAAAACAAGAAGATTATAACAACATTAAACAACAAGCCTTTATTTGCGAGCAGAAGTATTTTTTGGATGCGCTTTTACGCATATTAATTCAGCTGGATGAAGTCTATGGTATTGT
The DNA here is from genome assembly GCA_022763185.1 of bacterium. Taxonomy (NCBI): domain Bacteria; species bacterium. Next base: position 64,122 of record JALEGL010000008.1, read on the forward strand.
TTTTTGTAATAAAAAAATAGAGACACGTGACGTTGGAGAAAAGTTAAAAACTTTTGGCTATAAAGTGGATATTCTCAACGGTGATCAAAGCCAGGAAGAACGTCAACGCTCTATGCAAAGTTTTAAAAGAAAAAAACAAGGCTTACTGGTTTGTACAGATGTTGCAGCAAGAGGCATAGACATTAACAGCATTAGTCATGTTTTTAACTATGGTTTGCCTCAAGATGCTGAGATTTATACCCATAGAATTGGCAGAACTGGACGTGCTGGTCAAACCGGAATTGCTTATACCATTGTTGATTTTAGAGATACCCGGCAGTTCAAGCGCATTGAAAAAATGACAAAAAATAAAATTGAGCTTAAAGATATTCCTAATACAGAACTGTTAAAGCAAGAATACTTTAAAAAAACATTGCAGAATATTGAAACCTACTTAAAAGATTCTCAGACCAATCCTTTTATAGATGAAAATAAAAAACTTTTCTCAAATTTTCAGCAATTGTTTTCAAATTTTAAATCAGAAGATCTCATTGCATTGATGTTTCAGCAAAGCTTTCAATATAAGTTTGCTGAATTTGAAGAGTTAAAAAATATGCAAACGCTAACATTTGCTCAAGAAAAACCAAAAAGATCTTATAATAGAAAAAGTAAGTTTAAACGCGGTCCCAAAAGCAGCAAGTTCAATAAAAAGCCTCTAAGAAAAAGAAAAAGATAAATCGTTTAAATCTGTTTATTTTTCTGTTGGTAAAGGAATGCGAAGCTCTTCTGGTTCGTTGAAGGTTTTATCAAAAGCATCGTTTTGCCAGCGCTGCTTTGCTTGTTCTATCATGTCTTGCTCACTGGCAACAAAGTTCCACCAAATATATCTTGGCTCAGGAAAAGCTTTGCCACCAAATAACATAAAGTTAGAGTTGGCTTGAGCTTTTAAATTGATCTGCTCCCCGGGTGCAAAAAATGCCAAGTCACCCATACCAAGTTTTATATCATCAATGGTGAGATGCCCTTCAGTAATATAAAGGGCCGATTCGTGTTCAGGATCAAATGAATAACGGGTCTGGGTATCTTTGATACAATGCGCTTGAAGATAAAATAATGGAGAAAAGGTGTGAACTGGAGAATGGTGAGACTCATAGTCTCCAGCAACCAGAGTGTGTTGTATAGCATTGCGCTCAAATTTTGGTAGTTCAGCTGCGTCATAATGTTCAAAGCTTGCAGAAGTATGTTCATCTTCTTTTGGCAGAGCCACCCAAAGTTGAATACCTTCTAGAATACCGGGTTTTTGTGATCGTTCACTGTGCGTAATACCTCGACCAGCTGTCATCCAGTTGACTTCACCAGGCTTAATTAAACACTCATTATTTAAGGAGTCTCGATGCAAAATACTACCTGAAAACAAATAGGTCAGAGTAGAAATGCCAATATGAGGATGTTGACGAACAAGCATTTCTTGTCCTGTTTTTAAGTCTGCTGGGCCCATATGATCCCAGAAAATAAAAGGGCCAATCATTTGTTTGTTTGAAGAAGGTAAGGCTCTACGGACTTTAAAACCATCTCCTAAATCTTTTTCTTTAGCTTTAAGCGTCTTCATATCAATGATATATAACAAATAAGTATTTTTTTAAAATTTAAGGTGAGGTTGTCGTTTCAATATGGACAAAGTATTTGTGATTTTAGGGAATCAATTGTTTCCAAAGCAATATCTGGAGAAGTACCAAAACTGTCCATTTTATATGGCAGAAGACTATGGCTTATGTACTTATGTTAAGCACCACAAAAAAAAATTGATCTTGTTTCTCACAGCGATGCGTGACTATTGCGATTATTTAACAGACCTAGGGTATCAAGTGAACTATCAAAGTTTAAATGATGGGACGCAAAGTTATGAAGATCGATTAAAGGAAACTTTTCCCAAGTTAAAAGAAATTATTAGTTTTGAAATTGAAGATAAGTTTTTTGAAAAAAGAATAACACAATTCTGTCATGAAAATAATATTCAATGGACACAGATACCTTCACCCATGTTTTCATGCTCAAGAGATAAGTTTAAGACTTATCTTCAAGAACATAAAAACCCCTTCATGAAAACGTTTTATCAAGTGCAACGCAAAGATTTAAATGTCTTACTGGATAAAAATCAGAAGCCAGAAGGGGGACAGTGGAGCTATGATGAAGACAATAGAAAAAAAATTGGCAAAGAGGTGAAGCTTCCTAAACCCTTTCCCAATATAGAAAAATCAAAACATTTAGAGAATGTGATTGCCTTAGTTAAGGAAAGATTTAAAAGCCACCCTGGGTCCTTGTCTGAAGGTTTTGAGTATGGAACAAATAAAAAGCATTACGAAATCTGCTTGAACTATTTTTTAGACCATAAGCTGAAGGATTTTGGTCAATATCAAGATGCAATCTCAGATAAAGGAGATTTTCTTTTTCATTCAGTACTCTCACCGGGGCTTAATCTAGGCTTAATCACACCCAATGAACTGGTGGATAAGGTTCTAGATCATTATCAAGACAAAGGGACCCCATTGAACTCAATTGAGGGTTTTATACGACAAGTCATTGGTTGGCGAGAGTTTGTTAGAGGCATCTATCAAAATTTCTCAGAAAAACAGGATGAAACCAACCATTGGCAACATCAGAGAAAGCTAAAGGATGTTTGGTATGAAGGTACAACGGGCGTCCCTATTTTAGATGATGCCATTAATAAAGCCCAAAAAACTGGCTATAATCATCATATAGAGCGTTTGATGATTTTAGGTAACATGATGGTCTTATGTGAAATTGAGCCAAAGCAAGCGCATCAATGGTTTATGGAAATGTTTATCGATAGTTCAGATTGGGTTATGGGGCCCAATGTTTATGGCATGGCATTGTTTAGTGATGGTGGAATTTTTGCGACCAAACCGTATATATGCTCTTCAAATTACTGGTTAAAAATGAGCCATTATAAAAAAGGCGATTGGTGTGATATTGTTGACGGGCTTTATTGGCGGTTTATTGCTAAACACAAAGATTACTTTTCTCAAAACCCAAGGTTGAGCATGATGACAAGAATACTGGATAAGATGAAGGTCGACAGAAAAGAAAAAATTTTTAATGAAGCTGAAAATTTTTTGGATAGGGTGACGCAATGAAGAAAAATAATCGAGTTGTTTTGGTCTTAGGGGCAAACCGGGGAATAGGCTTAGGTATTGTTAAAAATTTAATTAAAGATAAAGCCAATTTCAGGATTTATGCCAGCTATAGATCTGAAGAAAGGTCAAAAGAACTCTTAACCTTAGCTCAACAACACAGTAAACAGCTAAAGTGCATTGTTTTTGATGCAATACAGGAGAGTGATTATCGGCAATTATACGAGAATGTGGCATCAAATTCGGAGAGGATAGATCTATGTATCAACTGTATAGGAATCTTGGATGATGGCACGACTTTTCCAGAAAGAAAAATAGAAGATCTAAGTCAAGCCTCATTGATGCAGGCCTATCTTCACAATACCGTACCAACCTTACTCTTAGCAAAACACTTAAAGTCTCTACTCTTTAAAAGTGAACAGCCTAAACTTATTGCAGTTTCAGCAAAAGTGGGAAGCATATCCGATAACCGTTTAGGCGGATGGTATTCCTACAGGCTATCTAAAACAGCATTAAATATGGCCATAAAAAATATATCTATTGAGTTTAAAAGGCGACATCAAGACAGCATCGTTGTGGCCATTCATCCCGGTACTACCGAAACAGACCTATCAAAGCCCTTTATTAAAAATGCTGCAAAAAAGTATATCATTCACCAGCCACAGCAGACAGGGGACCATATTTTAAAGATTATTGAGGGTTTGAGTCCAAATGAGACGGGGTCATTTTTTTCTTGGGATGGTTCTTTAATTCCCTGGTAGGGTGGTTTTGAGATAAATATAATCCTTGCATAATGTTTGCAGCCAGTGTAAAGCGAATATTAGTTAGTTTTTATCAGCTCGGCCGTGAGCGTTCTTTTATTAGATTTCAGTCCATTATCAGATCATTCATCCAAGCTTAAAAAGCTAAGGTTAATTTAAATTGAAGACTTTTTTTAAAGTCACAGGAAAGTAGAAAACAAATGAGTAAAAAAATATTTGTGGGTAATTGTAGTTATAATGTTAATGAAGCTGAGCTACAATCTTTTATTGAATCTTTAGAAATCAGTGTGGTTTCAGCAAAAGTAATCACTGACAGGGAAACTGGCAGATCAAGAGGCTTTGCTTTTGTTGAAGTTGGTGAGAATGAAGATCTAACCCATGTAATCAACACCTTAAATGGTAAAGAGTTGGATGGCAGAAATTTAACAGTCAATGAAGCCAAACAAGAGAATAAAAGAAGCGGCGGCGGTTTTAAAGGCGGTCGTGATCGTAGATACTGATTTTAAACAAAAATCAAATGATCTAAAGGCCCCAAATGCAGGGGCCTTTTTTTTTGAATAATTATAGCGACTTAAAAAGAAAATCACCACAAAAGCATAAACGAAACCTGTGGGAAATAATAAAAAGTAAAAAATAATTGAAAACTTTTGATATCAACGTATGTTGTCACGTTTGATACCCATGCAGCGTTACCTAGAAAAACTAAATCCAGAGCAAGTTGAGGCAGTAAAACATAGTTATGGCCCATTGCTTATTTTGGCTGGAGCAGGGAGTGGTAAAACTACAGTTTTAGTGCAACGTACACAGAGGCTAATTTTAGATGAAGTTGCTCGTGCAGAGGCTATTTTAGTCCTGACTTTTACCAACAAAGCGGCTAGAGAGTTAAAGTTTAGAGTTGCGCAGAAGCTAGATAAAAAACAAGCTCAAGCCATCTATGCCAGTACCTTTCATTCTTTTGGTTTAGACATCATCAAAAAACATCACAATGTTTTAGGATTACCCAAGCGCTTTGGTGTCATTGATCAAAGTGATGCTCAGTCGGTTGTAAAAGAACTGTTAAAGACAACAGTTGATAGTGAAAAAAGTGATTTTGATCTGGATACATTATTGAATTGTATTCAAACACTTAGAGCTGGCAAAGAAATAGCCAATAACTTACAAGATTATCAAGATATGGCTGAAGCCTTATGCTCCAAATATATTGAAAGACTGAGGTCTTTGGGTGTTGTTGATTTTGAGGGCTTAATCCTGGGACCTATAGAAATCTTTGAAAAAAAACCTGATATTCTGAAGCAGTATCAAGATCAATTCCAACAGATCATGGTGGATGAATTTCAAGACACCAATGACATACAGATGCAAATGCTAAAACTTTTAGCACAAAAGCATCAAAATTTAACTGTGGTTGGAGATGATGATCAGTCTATTTATGGTTGGCGTGGAGCACAAATCCAACATATTTTAGATTTTCCAAAAAGATACAAAAATTGCAAAGTGGTGCGCTTGGAAAGAAACTATAGATCCAAAGCCAAAATTTTAGATTTAGCCAACCATATTATTGCAAAAAACAGTACCCGTCATGGCAAAAAACTATTGGCTTCAGGCTATGATGATGATGGCTATGAACCAGAAGTTTTTCTTTATCTCAATGAAGTTGATGAATCTGAAGGCATGGTTACTCAGATAGAGTACTTTAAAAGCAAAGGCTATAAAAACGAAGATATTGCTTTATTGTACCGATCTAACAGTCAAGGAGGGATGATTGAAGCAGCTTTAAGAAAGCAGCAAATACCTTATGTTTTAACCGGTGGAACGGGCTTTTTTAGCCGCAAAGAAATCAAAGATATTTTAGCTTATTTAAAGTGTATGTTTAGGCCAGATGAAATCAGTGTAAGAAGAGCAATGCATACCCCAAGTAAAGGTATTGGTGAAAAAAGTATTCAAACCATCTTTGAATATGCACAAACACATAATATAAGTTTCTTCAAAGCCAGCCAAAAAAGTTTAGAGGGGTTAAATGAAAAGTCGCAGCAAGCCGTAAATCAATTTCATCAGCAACTCAAAGAGTACAAAGATATTTTGCTTAACGGCAAAGAAAAATGTGAAGACCTTTTAGTAAAAATCTTAGAAAAAATAGGCTATAAACGCATGGTCATCAGTTCCTTTAAAGATATTCATACTGCTCAAAAACGTTGGGATTTAGTTTTAACATTTTGTAGAGTCTTAGGTGCATACATTCAAAAAAGTGGAAAAAATGCGCAGTCATTTTTAAAATTTATTGAAAATATGGATTTAGGTGATGTTGAAGAAGATCAAAAAGATGGTGCTTCTGTTCAGCTCATGACTCTTCATGCATGTAAGGGACTAGAATTTCCTGTTGTTATTATTAGCGGCGTTGAAGAAGGAATTTTACCCCACCAACGTTTAGGTCAAGATATTAGTGAGGAGCGACGCTTGTTTTATGTAGGGATCACGCGTGCCAAAGAGCATTTGGTTTTAACCCGTGCCAAAGAAAGAAAAAAGCATGGTAAACTAAAGCCCAGTGCCACCTCAAGGTTTTTAGCTGAAGTTGATGAACCGTTAATTAAAAACTACCAAAGTGCATTTAGACCCCAGGGAGAGAATGAAAGAAAAGCTATGGTAGCCGCACTGTTTGCTAAAATAGATCAAAAAACGGAAAAGCTGAAAGGATAAAGTTTATTGCTAGTCAATAGCGATAAATTTGGTTATCCAGTAGAGAATACTTTTTTTAAAGCTTATTATGGATAGTACAAATATAAATATTGTTATTGCCGGTGCCAGTGGTTACATAGGCCAAGCCATTATTCCGCAAATCCTTGAGCGTTTTCAATCAGCAACTGTTTTTGCTTTATCAAGAAGTAAAATGAGTACGCTTCATCCAAGGCTTACCTGGCGAGAGTGTGATTTGTTTTCTCTAAAATCAATAGAAGAGGCTTTGCCAGAAAAAGTAGACTGTGCAATTTACTTGGTTCACTCTATGGTCCCTACCGCAGCTTTAGATCAGGGCTCTTTTGCAGACTATGACCTGATTTTAGCGGATAATTTTGCCAGGGTTCTAAAACTAAGAAACAATAAGCATATTATCTACCTTGGAGGCCTAATCCCTGAGCAAGAAGATTTATCGTTGCATTTGCAAAGTAGATTGGAAGTAGAGCAAGTCTTTAAAGAGCATAACTTACCACTAACTATTTTTAGAGCAGGTCTAATTGTTGGTACACAAGGCTCGTCATTTCAAATCATGTTGAAATTGGTTCAGCGCTTGCCTGTTATGGTTTGTCCTAAATGGACACAAAACTTAACATCTCCGGTTGATTTAAAAACAGTGGTACAGTCTATTACACGCATAATCTTAAAAAAAGAACATGTTGGAAAAACCTATGATCTGGCAGCTTGTGAGCCATTGAGCTATTTAGAGATGATGCAGCAAACAGCTTCACACATGAACAAAAGAAAGCTCTTTATTCGCTTTCCCTACTTAACACCTAGGCTGTCTAGCTTGTGGGTAAGTCTTGTTACTCAAAGTTCTAAAAATTTGGTTTATCCACTGATAGAATCTTTAAAGTACTCTATGGTTACTCGCCCAGATAAAGAGTTAAAAGGACTTACAAAACAGAGATATTTGGATATTTTAAAAAATCTAGATTTAAGTTTAAAAAAATCAAAGTCATTCTTTAGATTTAAGCCACAACGAAAAACAGTTCGTTCAGTGCAAAGATTGCCATTGCCAAAAAACAAAGACGCATATTGGATTAAAAAACGTTACTTTTTATGGTTAAAGCATGTTTTGAAACCACTGGTGGATATTGTTTATATCTCTCAGCAATCTATATTTAAATTTAAACTGTTTAAGCTCACGATATTAACATTAAAGTTAAATAAACATCGGAGTCACAAAGATCGACAGTTGCTGTATATCAACAAGGGTATATTGGTTGCAGAGAAAAATAGAGGTAGGCTTGAATTTAGAACTGTTCTTAATAATCGATATGTTCTGGCAGCCATTCATGATTATAAACCATCTTTACCTTGGTTTATTTATACATTAACTCAGGCAAAAGTTCATGCTCTGGTCATGAAGTGTTTTGCAAATCATTTAAGAAAAAAGTTAAACACTAAAATGAAGTCGCACTAAGGGTTTAATTTAGGCTGAGTATTAAAGTTTAAGAAGACCTTCGTGAATGAGTAAAGAAACATAAGCATCACAAGCGGCATAATGTATTTGTTTGTCTTTTAAGGTCTTTGCTGCCCAATTAGAAAGTTTAGCACTTTTTTTTAAGCGATGACCGGTAAAAATGACACTTAAGGCATTGAGCCCAAAGTTCTGTAAGCCTTTTTCTTCTGCTAAATCAGCCAACTCTATAAAGCCTTGAGCTTGAAAGTCTCTAAGTTTTTGTAAAGCAATGATATCGTCTCTAACGGCTACACCCAGTTTAAGAATTTTAGCTGAGCTTAAGATGTTTGATAAATCTGGACTTAGGGCTTGTTGTTTCAGCTGAAATAAATAAGCATCGGTTTTTGTTGCCAGTTGTAGAAGTGCCACAGGATTGTTTTGTCCTTTTCTAAAGTTAGGCCGTGTTTCTGTATCAAAGCCTAAAATTTCTTCTTTGTTTAAATGTTGGCAAACTTCAATTTGCTGTTCATAGTCTTGAACAATATGAATGGTACCGGGATACTGTAAAAATGGAAATTCATTTATTTCTTGTTTGCTCAGTTTTTTGCGACCGTCAATGAACACAGTACTTTGCCTTAGACCATGCTCAAAACAATTTGTAAAGAATCTGTAAGGCTATTTCTTGTTTAACGGTTAAAAAATAGATATGGCCTATGTCATATGCCGGAACTTCCAGAAGTTGAAACTGTGTGTCAAGGGCTTTCTCAATTGATCGAGAAAGAAGCTGAGGTCAACCATATTCAAGTCTATACAAAAAAATTACGTTTTGACCTGCCAGAAAACATTGACCAGACCCTATTTGGTCAAAAGCTTCAGTATTTTTCAAGGAGAGCCAAGTATATTTTATGGCACTTTGATCAACATATCATGATCAGTCACTTGGGGATGACGGGATCATGGAGAGAGTTTAAAGCCAAGGATATAAGAAAGCATGATCACTTTGTTATAGGATTTAAAGGTGATCAAACCTTGGTTTACAATGACCCAAGACGGTTTGGGTTTATAGATATATCTAAGCAAAAAAATATTTCAGAGCATAAATTTTTAAAGCATTTAGGTCCTGAGCCATTATCCGATCAATTCAATCATAACTATTTACAAAACTACTGCAAGAATAAAACGGCGGCCATTAAATCTGTGATTATGGATCAACGCTGTGTTGTAGGTGTGGGAAATATTTATGCCTGTGAAGCCTTGTTCCAAAGTAAGCTTCATCCTTTGACACCTGCCAAAGATATTAGTGAGTTTAATCTTAAACAATTGGTTAAAAGTATTAAAAGTGTTTTATCTCTGGCCATTGAAGCAGGTGGATCTACCATCAAAGATTTTAAGCAAGCCGGTGGTGAGAAGGGCTATTTTCAACATCAGTTTTTAGTCTATGGTAAAGCCAACGAGACCTGTCCAAGCTGTAAACAGTATACAATTAAAAATTTAAGAGTAGGGGGCAGAAGCAGCTTTTTTTGTCCACAGTGTCAGCCAGAAATATCCGTACGGTATGGCAAATAATGGTTTAATAGACATTAAAGTAGCCAAAGGTAGCCGCGGTACCTTTGGCTACTTTGTTTTGATACGCGCAAACTTTTTAAATACCCAAGCGGGTTGTGTTTCACTGATAGCCGGATGTTGTTTTTCTTCAACAATATCCCATTGTGTTTGATCAAAGTCTGGAAAAAAGGCATCGCCATTTGGAATATTGAAATCAATTTCGGACAAGTACAAGTAATCACAAAACTCTAAGCATTGTTCATAAATTTGTGCGCCCCCACAAATAAACAGCTCTGTTTCTCCCGCATTTTTTGCATGTGTTATAGCGGATTCAATACTTTTAAACCACAAGACACTGGGATGGGTCATGCTTGGCTCTTGTCTAGAAACAACCAAATGCGTGCGTTTGGGTAATACCCCGGGCAGGGCTTCTAAAGATTTGCGACCCATTAAAATATGGTGATTGAGGGTTGTGCGTTTAAAGTGAGCAAACTCTTGCGGAATATGCCAAGGCATATCGTTATTTTTACCAATGACTTTGTTTTTGCTGTGCGCAGCAATGGCAGAGATCAGCATTTAGACAGCAACCTCAGCTTTAATTGCAGGATGACATTGATAGTTGATCAGTTCAAAGTCATCGTAGTGATATGAAAAAATGTCTTTAGGTTTGCGCTTGATCAACATCGTAGGCTTAGGAAAAGTTTCCCGACTTAATTGGGTTTGCACTTGTTCAAAGTGATTTTGGTACAGATGCACATCACCAAAACTGTGGACAAAGTCACCGTAGTCATAATCTAAGACATTGGCAATCATCATGGTGAGTAAAGCATAGCTGGCAATATTAAAAGGTACGCCCAAAAAGTAATCCGCAGAGCGTTGGTAAAGCTGACAGGACAAACGGGGTTTTTCTTTATTAAGAGAGACATAAAACTGAAACATTGTATGACAAGGGGGAAGCGCCATTTTTTCTACATCAGCTACATTCCAGGCAGAAACAATATGCCGCCGAGAGTGCGGATTGTTTTTTAAGCCACGCATTAAATTTTGAATTTGGTCAATACTTTCATTGTTAGGCGTTTGCCAACTGCGCCATTGTTTGCCATACACCGGACCTAAGTCACCCTTTTCATCCGCCCATTCATCCCATATGCGGACTTTATTTTCTTTGAGGTAGGCAATGTTGGTGTCGCCTTGTAAAAACCATAGCAGCTCATGAATAATAGATTTAAGATGACATTTCTTGGTGGTGACCAAAGGAAAACCTTCTTGTAAATTAAAGCGCAACTGCGCGCCAAACAATGATCGAGTACCTACACCAGTTCTATCTGTGCGGTCTTCACCCTTTTCCATAATGTGTTGCATAAGTTGAAGATAATTGCGCATAAAAACTTAATATCGTTCATCAAGCCAATCATCAAGAAAAAATAGATACTGGGTTTTTGAAGGTAAATATGAGTCACATTGCTCAAGAATTTGATCAAATGCAGATTATGCGAGATATATGAAATGTGAATGCATTGAAATTTTTTATAAGTGTAATCATTCTTGTGTTGAGTAGTAGTGTTCAGGCCCAACTCCCTCAGTTGAATCCTGAGCAAGAAAAACGAGCCCAAGCCATAGATAAACGATTAATGGCCCCTTGTTGTTGGGCTAAAACTGTTGCTGAAGATAATTCAGGCATGGCTTTTGGCGTTAGGGAGCAAGTTAGGACTTTAATTTTAGCTGGAAAAAGTAATGCAGAGGTTTTAGCTTATTTTGAGGCTGAGTATGGAGAAAAAATTTTAAGTAGTCCAAAAAAAGAAAACTTTAACCTCTTACTGTGGATTCTACCTTTTATTCTTATGCCGCTGTTAATGTTTGGGGTGTATAAAATTATTTTATCATGGAGGAAGCCTGTGTCTTCTGATGGGAAAAAATCAGCTGCACAACTGCCTTTTATCAAAGAAGATGTGGTTTCTGAGCACGACAAGTCCAAAAACAAATCAGAAGACTATGCTAAGTATGCCAAGCAATTGGATCAAGAGCTTTATGGAGACGACACTTAAAAAGAACTTCCAGGTTGTTTAAGAAATTCAATTTCTTCTGGGCTGCTGGTGCGGTTTAAAATTTTATTTCTATGAGGAAAACGTCCAAACTGGGCAATAATATCGTAATGTTTAACAGCATAAATATAGTGTTCAGTGAAGGTTTTGTCTTTGTCCATCAGTTGTTTGAACATTTTAAGACTTAATCGTTGCATGTTTAAGTTCTCACTATGCTCAAGGGGCAAGTAAAAAAACACTTTTTCTAAGGGGTGCAAGGCTTGGTCTATATTTTTCTTTAAGCCTTCTAAAGCTAAGTTGAGAGCCGCATGGTCATAGGCATACATTTGATCACTGTCTCTGAAGATATTTCTGGAAAATTGATCCAGTAAAACAATCAGCGAAACATAGCTTTGTGGGTTGGATTTCCATTCAGAAAACCGTCTGCCTGCAGAAAAGTCTTTCAATAAGGGTAAAAATTGTTCACGCATATAGCGGTCTACCTCAGGATTTTTTCCAAACCAGAGCTGTCCTCGCTCCTTAAGGTATGTTTTATCTAGAGATAGATCTTTAAACCAATATTCATGAATATTCTGCCAATTAGAATGATGGTGTAGCTGCATGGTAAATATTTACATCAAAAAGATAAAAAAAGTAAGGTATTTAAACCTAAACTAGGTTAGTTAACATAAAGATCTCTCACATTAGAAATTTATTGTGTTAACAGGTGGTTCTATATACTTAGCTGCTGGCTAACTGACAGTTTGAATCCTCTAAGGTATCTACCAGCCTCTGTATAGCTCTGAAAAAGCGATTATAATTTTCAATCGCGTAACTAGATGTTGAGAAAACTTTATCATCATACAGCACCTCCCAATTTTGCAGCGTTTTAACAATTGTTTGTTGATATTCAGGTGCACAAGAAACAATGATTTTACTGTCTGAAAACACGGGCATGTACTTGTTTATATAAGCATACTGCTTTGGATCTTCATAGTACATAAGAACATCATCGACTTTCTCATAAATTATACCATCCTCTAGTATATAATTAGACTCATAGTTATTGATATAAACAGATAAATGATGGTGATGTTGTTCATGTTCAAATACTTTGTTACCCATCGAAAAAGTTAACTGATAATTAACAACAACCAAAAACTCTTTGCCTGTATGCATATCCAATTCAAATTGCATTTCAGGATTGCTCTCAATAAGAACATAACGATTATTTTGTAACGCTTGATAAATCTTATCAAAAAACTCCAACCCTTGTGCATGAGCAAAAGTAGTGTGTGCAAAAAGCAATAGTAATATAAAATGTTTCCCCCGATACATTCCTTATCTATAGCGGATATGAAGGTGGAAATGCAAGCATAATATTCAGGGTGAAGTTTCTAAAACTTCAACCAACTCTTTACCAAACTGTCTAATTTTATAGCTGCCTAAACCATGTACAGCTTTTAAATCTGTTTTGGATTGTGGGTTTTTCATGGCCAAGTCATGCAAGGTTTTATTGCTAAAAACCATAAAAGCTGGAATATCTTTTTGCTTGGCGTAATCATAGCGCCATTGTTTGAGATGTTTCATGCGCAAAAGTTCAGTATTGTCCAAGGGGCGGTTGTCTACTGGGATGACTTTTTTTTTGCTGGATGCTTTTTTCTTTTTTGCTTTTGCGCCAGTTGGAGTTGCTTTTTTCCGGAGTTTGGTTTTTGGCATTGTTGGTGACAACACAACTTTACGATTAGAATCGGGTGAACAGCTGTCACAATGGCCACAGTTTTCAATTCTCTGAGTATCTTTGAAATAGGTTAAAATTTCACTGTGACGGCATTCAGCACCTTCAGCATAATTGATCATGGCATCGAGGGCATTCCATTTGTTTTGGATGATTTTTTGGTTGGCTTTGCTTTGGCGGATGAAAAAGCTTTGTAAGCCATAGTCTTTTTTAGAATACAAGAGTATGCAGGTAGCATTTTGACCATCTCTGCCGGCTCTACCTATTTCTTGGTAATAAGATTCAATATTGGCAGGCATTTGATAGTGAATGATTTTTCTAACATTGGGCGTATCGACACCCATACCAAAAGCATTGGTGGCAATGAGCACTCTGATTTGTCCAGATTCATAGCGGTTTTGAACATCATCTCTTTGATCTGCACTTAAACCCGCATGGTAGTAAGCAATTTTGCTAAACTGACTAAAAAAGTGATCAAATAAACTTTCACATTGCTTGCGTGTTCCAGCGTATATGATGATTCGATGATCAGGGTCTTTACTTAAAGCTTGATGAATAAAGTCATACTTTAAATTTTCATTGCTGCAGTATTCAACTTGATAGAATAAATTAGGTCGATAAAAACCATAAATGTGTTTTTGAGGTTTTTTTAGTCTAAGCTGCTCTGAAATATCATCAAGAACCATGGGAGTCGCGGTTGCGGTGGTGGCTAAAACAGGAACATTTGGGTGAACTGTTCTTAAGTCATGCAAACGAGCATAATCTTCTCTAAAATCATGTCCCCACTGTGATACGCAGTGGGCTTCATCAACAGCAAAAAGCTTGGGATCTTGCTCTTGCAACCAATTCATAAAGTTTTCATTTTGTATACGCTCTGGAGAAACATAGAGAAGATAGCTTTCATTACGTGCGGTATGATAGGCAATATTCTGAAAAATCATTCGTCGTTGAGCAGCTGTTTGAGCAGAGTGAAAAAAGCCAGCGGGAATATTTTTTGAGTTTAAAAATGAAACTTGGTCACGCATGAGGGAAATCAGCGGCGAAATCACTAAAGTTAAGCCCTTAAATTGCAAGGCTGGAACTTGATAACAAATAGACTTACCTCCACCAGTGGGCATAACCGCCAAGGTATCTTGGCCAGATAAAATTGAGTCTATGATGGCTTCTTGACCTTTTCTAAAATCATCAAAACCAAATTGAGTATTTAAAATGTTTTGTGCATCATCCAGCATGAAGACTCATGATATACCTATAAACTTGATTTTTGCACACAAATTGTTGTGCTTTAGATAATTATTGCGTAAGTTGAGTGTATGAATGATTTAAATATTGAAACATTAAAAGAGGGCACAGGTGCAGAAGTTGAATCTGGTGCTAGGGTTAAAGTACATTATACCGGTTGGTTAACCGATGGCACAAAGTTTGATTCGTCTGTGGACCGTGGAGAGCCATTTGAGTTTGCTTTAGGTGCGGGTCAAGTTATTGAAGGCTGGGATAGAGGTGTTATGGGCATGAAGCAAGGAGAAAAACGTAAGTTAACCATTGCTTCAAGTATGGCCTATGGTGAGCACGGTGCTGGTGGCGTTATTCCTCCCAATGCTACCTTGGTTTTTGAGGTAGAGCTTCTAGACTTTAAATAACTGTACAATCTTTAAGTTTAAGAATTGTGCCAGCTGTTCCGATTATTTTTATGAGAAGTGAAGGCCTTGAGGGCGCTAGCCCGATCAGCCGAACCTTCATAAAAATAATCTGCAGTAACTTGAGGTCAATAGATATTTGATAAGTAATGGAAAACAATAATATTCATGTTGAGCTGGATGAGGATAGCCCCAAACCAGTTTTAATCCCTAAAGACAAAATTCCTAAAGATACTTTGATGGCTTTAATTGAAGCCTTTGTCCTGCGTGAAGGTACAGATTATGGAACAATTGAGTATTCTTTAGAAGAAAAACAAAAACATGTTCTAAAGCTAATTGAATCGGGAGATGTTGTTGTAACGTTTGATTTTGTTACTGAAAGCCCAAGTTTGATGACATTTTCAACGTATAAAGAGCTCACACAAGTTAGACAGTGAAATATATCAAGATGGTGAGTAAAGCTAACTGAATAAGCTTATCCAACATCTATTTACAATAGGAGTATATTCTTTCTCTTTTTATTTTATAAGAAAGTCTAAGTGCTTAAAAGACTCTACTGTATTGCAAAAAAAATAAGCCTTACGACGAACTAAGAATTTGTTGCTTTAATTCTTCAACTTCTTTGGGAGCACAGGCTTCGCAGATGGTTCTTCCGTCATCGGTTTTAAATTTGTTGAGTCCGCCGCAAGTGCCTTTGATGGCTTTGCCTTGCAGTAAGCCCAGGGACATCAGCACAAAAAACAAAGCAAAAAAAGCAATACTGATTAAAACGTAAGTCATGTTGTGTTCTCTTATCTAGTTTTCTTTTCTAATTCCAGTAAATAATTGCTGGTATAAGCCATAAGTTGTCCAGAATCCTTTTCTACAATAAATAAGGCAGCCAAGCCCAGGTTGTTAGCCAGTTTAAAGGCTTGTGGATGCCCCATTGCCAGTAAGCCTGTAGCGTAGGCATCAGCATCCATACAGTTTTTGTGTAAAACCGTGACTGAACGAGTTTTGTGTTGGCTGGGGTATCCCGTACTTGGAATCAAGGTATGGTTGTATTTTTTACCCTGATGCATAAAAAAATTGCGATAGTCGCCTGATGTTGCCATGGCCATGTCTGTTAAATTTAAAGTTTTAAAAATGGTTCTTTTACTGGTTTCCTTCATTTGAGGCTTTTCAATGGCCACTTTCCAAGCTTGTTTTTTTGCATCTCTAAAGCCTTTTACGCTTAACTCTCCACCTATTTCAACATAATGGTGCTGATGTCCCATAGACAGCAATAATGAACTGATTTCATCAACCGCGTAACCTTTGGCGATGGCTGAGTAGTCTAGCTGAATAGAGCTTGATTTTTTCTTGATTTGATAAACAATGTTTTGCGCAAGCTCTATTTTATCCATGCCTATATAAGGCAAGAGCACATCAATTTCACTTTGTTTTGGGACCCCAACACTTTCAGTATAGCCAAATCCCCACAGATTAATAAGAGGACCAAGTGTAGGGTCAAAATAATAATCCGTTAAAATGGCCACTTCTTGAGCTTTTTGGCTCACTAAAAACATGTCTTTGCTGATATTCATCCAGGTGTTGGCTTTAAAATTGTTAAATCGAGAGATTTCAGAATCTTTAATATAGGTAGATAAACTTTGGTTGATAGCGTTTAATTTTTGATCTATTGCACTTTGAATTTTTGAGGGATCGATTTTGATATTTTCTTGTTTAGGAAGAGTGATGGTGTAAGTTGTGCCCATGGTTTTCCCATTGATTTTGATGTGCACAATTTTTTTTTCGCAGGAGGAGAGGGTAAGGAGAAATGAAAAAACAAAAAGTAATTTGAGTAAGCTGTGATTTTTCATAGGATTGTCTCGTCGTTTTTATGTATTCAGTAAGTATTGTCCTCACTTAACAAAAAAGGAGCGTATAAAGCTCCTTTTTTATTAACCGCCAAAGTCGTCAAATAGAATGTTTTCTGGTTCAACGCCTAGGTCTTCAAGTAATTTAAAGACAGCCGCATTCATCATAGGCGGACCACAAATGTAATACTCACAATCTTCTGGAGCTTCGTGATCTTTTAGATAGTTTTCATACAAGACATTGTGGATGAAGCCTGTATAACCAGTCCAGTTATCTTCTGGTAAAGGCTCAGACAGAGCAACATTCCAGGTAAAATTATCATTGTCTTTAGCAATACTGTCAAAGTCTTCTACATAAAACATTTCACGTTTGCTTCTTGCACCATACCAAAAACTTACTTTTCTATCTGTATGAATACGTCTAAATTGATCAAAGATATGAGAGCGCATCGGGGCCATACCTGCCCCACCACCAATAAAAATCATTTCGGCTTTGGTATCTTTGGCAAAGAATTCACCGTAAGGTCCAGAAATAGTCACTTCATCACCAGGTTTTAGATTGAATATGTATGAGGATGCAATACCAGGAGGTGCGTCAGGCGCTTGTCTTGGAGGCGTTGCTATTCTCACGTTGAGCATAATAATGCCTTTTTCTTCAGGGTAATTGGCCATAGAATAAGCTCTCACCACTTCTTCTGAGGGGTTTGAGCGATATTGCCATAGATTAAATTTATCCCAATCTTCTTTGTATTCATCTTCAACAATGAAACTATCAAATTTAATATCATGTTCTGGGATATCAATTTGAATATAGCCACCCGCTTTAAAATTGACATCTTCACCCTCTGGCAACTCTAAAACCAGTTCTTTGATGAATGTAGCAACGTTATGATTGGATCTAACTTTACATTTCCACTTTTTAACGGAGAAAATTTCATCTGGGACTTCAATTTTCATGTCCTGTTTTACTGCAACTTGGCAAGAGAGCCTGACACCTTCAGCAGCTTCTGATCTATTAATTTGGGTACGCTCAGTAGGTAAGATATCTCCACCACCTTCTAAAACCTTGACCGTACACTGACCACAGGTGCCGCCGCCACCGCAAGCAGAAGAAACAAATAATTTTTTGTCCGCAAGTACGTTAAGGAGTTTGCCTCCTGCATTGGCTTGAATTGGGTTGTCTGTATCACCATTGACAATAATATTGACTTTGCCTGAACTGACCAGTTTTGCTCGTGCAGCCAATATACCTGCAACTAAAACTAGAACAATAAGGGTAAAAAATAGTACACCTAAGATAATTTCTAACATTGTTTATTGCCTCTTATCTTTATAGTTGAATTCCACCAAAAGCCATAAATGCCAATGACATTAAGCCTACGGTAATAAATGTTATGCCTAATCCTTTAAGTCCATCAGGGACATCGCTGTATCTGAGTTTTTCACGAATTCCTGCCAAAGCCACAATAGCTAAGCCCCAACCAATGCCTGAACCTAAACCATAGGTTATACTTTCAGCAAAGTTGTAGTCTCGTTCAACCATGAACAAAGAGCCGCCCAAAATAGCGCAGTTTACAGTAATCAAAGGCAAGAAAATACCCAAAGCATTGTACAAAGCAGGAAAGAACTTATCCAAAGTCATTTCTAAAACCTGAACGACGGCAGCAATAACTCCAATGTAAGTGATTAAACCTAAAAAGCTTAGGTTAACGCCCTCAATACCAAAGCGTTCCAAAGCACCTTCTTTGATAATGAATTGATATAAGACATTGTTGATTGGAACGGTTAAAGTCTGAACAATAACCACCGCAATCCCTAAACCAAAAGCTGTATCTACTTTTTTAGAAACCGCCAAAAAAGTACACATGCCCAAGAAAAAGGCAAGCGCCAGGTTTTCTACGAAAATGGCTTTAAACAGTAAACTTAAATAATGTTCCATGATTATTCATCCCTTTCAACTTGTTCGGTTTTAAAAGTTCTTAAAACCCAAATAAAAATACCAATAATAAAAAATGCACTTGGAGAGAGTAACATCAAGCCATTGGTCTGATACCATCCGCCTTCAGAAGCTAGAGGTAACACTTTATAGCCCAATATAGCACCTGAACCGAGCAGTTCTCTGAAGAACCCTACAAAAAGTAATACAATGCTGTAACCCAAGCCGTTACCAATACCATCTAAAAAGCTTGGAAGCACAGGGTTCTTCATAGCAAATGCTTCAGCTCTACCCATCACAATACAGTTGGTGATGATTAATCCAACAAAGACTGACATCTGTTTGCTTACTTCATAAGCATAAGCTTTTAAAAACTGATCCACCAAAATCACAAAGGATGCAATAATGGTCATCTGAACAATAATACGAATATTGCTCGGGATATGGTTTCTAATTAAACTGACACTGGCATTGGAAAAGGCAACAACAAAAGTCACAGCCAAACACATGGTGATGGTTGTAGAAAGCTTGGTTGTAACCGCTAGAGCAGAGCATATCCCCAGAATTTGCAGTGCAATAGGATTGTTATTAAAGAGTGGGTCTAGAACTATTTTTTTAACATTTGTCTTAGTTGACATCTGTTGCTCCTTGCTCTGAAGTTGTTTTGTTGTTTTGACTTAATGATGGGTTATTAAATTTTTTCAGGTCTAAGTTTTTTAATAATGGGCCGTAAGCTTCTTCACCGAACCAATACTTTAACATATTGCTTACACCTCTGGATGTTATTGTTGCTCCAGACAGTCCATCCACTTTATAGTCAGCATTGCTCGTACTGCTTTCAACCTGGCCTTTTATAACTTCAATAGCAGGTTTGCCGTTTTCATTATAAATCACTTTACCTTGCCACTTGGCTTGCCATTGAGGGTTATCTACCTCACCACCTAAACCAGGTGTTTCTTGATGTTCATAAAATGAAATACCTTTAACGGTGTTAAGATCTGTATCCAATGAGATAAAACCATAAAGGGTAGACCATAGTCCTTTACCATGAATAGGTAAAATGATTTGTTTTATGGCTCCTTCCTGTTTGACAAAATAAATTAAACCTTTATTCGCTCTGGTTTTAATGTTGGCGTAATCTTGTTCAATTTTAGTTGAACGCTCAGGGTCTTTGGCGGCTTTTCTTTGATCGTAAGCTTCAGGAATCTCTGTATTTAACTTTTGATCTTCAAAGTTATACAGCAAAGGCTCTATTGAATTATCAAAAACAGAGTTAATGATTTCGGCATTTGCCGATTTATCGATAAGACCAGCAGTGACCAAAATATTTTTCTTTTTGTCCAGTGCTTTGTTGCGTTCTTGCTTATCTCTTAACAAAACCGCAGCACCGGACACTAAAATAGAACAAACAATACACAACGTTAATGAAACAATAAGTGTTTTTTTGATTGAATCGTTATTCATGCGGCACTCCTTTTTGAGTTTGCTTCCAGTGCACCCCAAAGTTTTTGCGTTCTTTTTTTGCGTAATTTAATGTTTTTAGAAATCACAATATAGTCCATCACTGGAGCAAAAACATTGGCAAATAAAATAGCCAACATCACACCTTCTGGAAATGCTGGGTTAATGACTCTTATAAGAATGGTCATAAAACCAATGAGAAAACCATAAGCCCATTTGGCAGATTTATTCATGGGCGCAGACACAGGATCTGTTGTCATGAATACGGTTGCAAATGCAAAGCCGCCAATAACCAAATGCCAGTGAGGAGGTACAGAAAACATAGGGTTGCTTTCACTTCCTATGCCATACAGCAAAGCAGAAAAACTCAGTAAACCAATGACGGTTGATAACATGATGCGCCAAGAGCCAACACCCGTAAAAATAAGAACCGCGGCACCAAATAAGACGGCAACAACAGATGTTTCTCCCATGGAACCTTGGATAAGTCCTAAAAATGAATTCATCCAGCTGACGCTTTCATGAATAGCATCAAAGCCGCCAATTGCGCCTAAGCCTAAAGCAGTGGCTCCAGAAAAACCGTCAACAGCAGTCCATACTGCATCACCACTGATTTGAGCAGGATAAGCAAAGTATAAAAAAGCTCTACCGGTTAATGCAGGGTTTAAAAAATTCTTACCTGTACCACCAAAAACTTCTTTACCTATGATAACAGCAAAGATAATCCCTACTGCAGCTTGCCAAAGGGGGATGGTAGCTGGAAGCGTTAAAGGGTATAGCAGTCCGGTAACCAAAAAGCCCTCATTGATCTCATGTTTTCTAACAATAGAAAAAGCTGCTTCACATAAACCACCGGCCAAGTTGCTCACTAAAAATATGGGTGCAAAATACAGTAAACCATGCACAAAACAATGAACAATATTTGCCGGATCATAGCCTAAACCCAAAAATGAAAGAACAGAGCCGCGCCAATCACTTTTTACTGCCAGACCCATGGCTTCCATGGCCAAGTTGGCCTGTAAGCCAGTGTTATAACAAGCAAACAATATACAAGGCATTAAGGCTAAGCCAACAGTCCCCATAACTCGCTTAAGGTCCATGGCATCTCTGACTTGTACGCTGCCTTGTGTCGTTTCTCCAGGAGTATACAAGAAAGTGTCAATGGCTTCATAAAGAGGGTAAAGTTTTTCTAATTTCCCGCCTTTATGAAAGTGGGTACCAATTTTATCTAAACTGTTGCGTAAAAGTTTCATTATAAACCTTTCTCCAAATCTGTAAGAATGTTTCTTAACATTGGGCCGTAATCTTTTTTACCAGAACAGGCAAAAGTGCATAAGGCAAGGTCTTCTTCATCTAGCTCAATGCAACCTAGCTGCTCTGCATTTTCTATATCATGCATGCACAAAGCTTTTAACAATGGTACGGGTAAAATATGAAGAGGAAATACACTTTCAAATGCACCGGTAGGAACAATGGCGCGTGGGCTACCATGTGTAGAATTGCTAAAAGGAAGTTTAATGAAAGGAATCATTTTTGATAAAAACAAGTTTTTAACTGAGAACTTGTCAAAACCTGGGCCTTGCCAACCCAAAAGTTCTCTTTCGGTATCATCTTTTAAGGCAGTGATTTGTAAGTGAAAACGTCCCAAGTAATTAAAAATTTCATCCTGATTTCTTCCAGAAAAAACCGAGCCTGAACGAACACTTGCTTCTGAAATGTCTTTTATACTGCCATCTATGGTTTGAAGAATATTAGCACCCAAGCTTACCAAAGCCAACTTAGGCACTTTAAATTCAGAGCCGGCAATGCTAATCACTCTTTGTGTCCATAGTTTTCCTGTTGCAAGCAGTTTGCCTAAAGCAATAAGGTCTTGGTAGCCAATATGCCAAACTTCATGGTTTTTATCGGCAGGAGCCAAAAAGTGAATATGCGTGCCTACAAGCCCAGATGGGTGAGGGCCTTCAAAACAAACGGTTTCGCAATTGTCTGGTATGTTGTTGTATTGAACATGTTGATTGGATACACAGAAAAAGGTTTTAGGAGCTAAAAGGCTAATAGCTTTTAAACCCAAGTCAAAATCTTTTTGAAACTTGGCAATGATTTTATTGGGGTAAGGCGCAAAGGGATTTGTGTCTGTGGCTGTGATGAATAAAGCTTTGGGTTTTGCGTTAACTTGAGGTGTTTTGGAGTAAGGTCTTGTTCGCAAAGCTGTCCAAAGTCCGGACTCTTGCATTAATTTTTGAACATCGTTTTTTGAAAAATCACCGTTTGCAAAGTTATTGTTATAAGTACTAAAATCTACGTGATTTTGCTCTGAACTTTTTTCAATAACCATAGATTGGAATACACGTTTGTCTCCACGATTAATAGATTTAACAGTGCCCGCAACTGGACTGGTAAACACAACACCAGGATTTTTTTTGTCTTCAAAAACGGCCTGGCCAATGTTAACGGTATCACCTACTTTGGTAAGAATTGTAGGCTTCATGCCATTGTAGTCAGGGCCCAAAATAGCAACGTCTTTTGCCTGAGCGCTAAGGTCGTGGATTTCATTTGAAACAACTTCACCAGTAATGGGAAGTGTAATACCTTTTGAGATCTTGATTGTTTTCACTGTGTATACCTACCTCGTAGTGTTAAGAGTTCTATCATGCACTCTTTTACATAATCTTGATGTAATTTCAGCGGTAAAAAACAACACTGGTCACCAAGTTATAATTCTGAGTCCCTTCTAATGGATTTATTTATTTTTTCAATATTATTTTAGTCATTTTAGGGTTTTTATTGTCGCAACACAGGAGGCCTAAGAGGGGCTTTAACTCTAGTAAAGATCAAGTTTATTGTTTAACCTCGAGATTTCTTTATCAAGAACGATTTTTTGCAAATAAAAGCCCCAAAGCAAAAGCTAGCGTTGAGGATAAAACAATAGTCCATGACCAAGCCAAAGCCGGTTTGATGTAAAAATTGGCAAATACAGTGCTAAAAAAACCACCCAACAAAGCTGAGATAATCATGCTGGTGTTAACCGGACGTTTTAGAAAAACAAATAAACTTAAAATACCTATGAGGCCACCATTAATATAGTTCATAGATCCCATAGCTAAGCTTAAAAAATCTTTGGCGTGTTGATTGATTTGAATAAACAGTAGAGCAAAGCCCAACAAGCAAAGCAAAGATAAAAATGACCAGTATTGGCCTGAGCGTTCACTGCTAAAGATAGATTTCCAAATGGCGCCTGTTGAATTGATGGCAGAATCTAAAGTGGACATGGCCGCAGCAAAAACCAAAACTGTAAAAGAACCAAGAAACAGTGGGTTGTTGATGGTCATCATATAACTGACCAAAGGTGACTTTGCATCTAAGCCATGTAAGTTGGATTGTTTGAGTAAAATACCCACCGTCAAATAAAGAACAATAACCAAAGTGGCGCCCACACCAGATAACACCATGGCTTTTTGTGCTTCAGGCAGGCTTTTTACGGCCAGGACGCGTTGATTTAGGTCTTGATCAGCACCATGACTGCCAATGGGAATGAATATTCCACCAATCAGTAAAGAGATAAAGTATAGAGCATTGTGGTGATTGGCTTGGGTATTAATCCAAGAGCTTTGAGCAAACCAATCTTCAACAGTGTAATGTTGAGTAAAGTGAATGCAGAGGAAAAACCCCATCAAAAGAATGATGTACGCTTGGATTTGATCGGTAAAAATAACAGCTTGTAGTCCACCCAACAAACTATAGAGACCCACAATGAAAGTGATCATAATTAAGCATGTTCCGATGGGTATATTCAACAACTGGTTAAGAGCATAGCCAGCCATAAAAAAGCGAACACCGCTGGAGATGAATTTTGCTAACAAATATGCAGCACTGAGAACTTTTTTAGCATTTGCATTGTTACCACAGATGGTCTGATAAATAGAAAGTTTGTGGGGTTCATAAAGTTTTTGCAGGTAAAAGTAAGCGACCAACCAACGGCCAATAATATAGCCCATGCCTAACCAAGCCAGTTGATAACTCGAACTCATCCCCACAGCTGGAAAAATTAAAATGGTAGCAACCGAGGTTTCAGTGGCTACAACAGACAACACTGAAGGAACAAGGCCAATGTTTCTATTGGCGAGAAAGTAACTTTTATCTGTTGTCTGTTTGGTTTTTTTTATGAAAAAAAAACCAGAAAACAATATCAAAAAGTAAACAACAAGAGGCGTAAAAAATAATACTTGTCCCATTAAACTTAAAAATACTGAATTACTTGGTTGTTTTTATCGCTTTAGTTTGTAGGCTTGTATTTCACAGAGCAGCCAATGGCTCTGGTGCTAGCGATTTCACTCTCAATGGTTTTACCTTTAAAAATACGATTGAATAAAACATCTTTTAAGTACTTATGCTCAGCGCTTTTAATAGAAGAAGCTTTAAGTGAATTAGCATTTTTGCCACCATCAACACCTCCTTGATAAATTAGCTTACCCTCTGGATCAATAATAAATATATGGGGGGTAGCACTGGCACCGAAGGCTTTGCCTATTTCGCCTGATTCATCAATGATAAACGCATCGGCATTGGAGTCAAAATCAGACATGATTTTTTTTGCTTCATCGTTACTAAAGTAAGCGGGGTGTTTTTTGTACGAAGAACTTATACTGAGCCAGACAAGCGGGTGTTTTTTATCAGACTTGGCTTCTTTTTGAATATTGGGCAAATTTTTGCTGTTATAATGTTTTTTAACATAGGGGCAGCTAGGGTTAAACCATTCTAAAACAATGTATTTACCTTTTAAGTTCTCTAGACTGTAGGTTTTACCATCGTGACCTATGGCAGAAAAAGCTGGCGCTTTCTGGCCAATATTGGCAGCAAAACTCAATGAACATAAAGCAATGACAGTAAAAAGTATATTCTTGATTGTAGACATGATTCTAATCCTCCCAAAAGTTTTGTTCAGTTGTATCTTATTTTGTCAGTCTGTCCATAAAAACTTTGGGTGTAAGAATCTCTGGTAAAACAATAGGATTTTGCCCTTGATGGTAATAAATATACAAAGGAACACTGGCCCGGTTAAAACGCTTTAAAAAATCTGTAATGCTTGCGTCATAGTGAGTCCAGTCAGCTTTAATCATCACAATATTGTTGGTTTCAACAAAGTCTAAAACATTTTTATTATTGAAGGTGATGCTCTCATTGACTTTACACGTTACACACCAATCGGCTGTGAAATCAATGAATACATGATGTTTTTGTTCAAGATGATTTTGTAGAGTTTGCGGAGAAAAATCAAGCCATAAACCAGAATACTTTTGCGATGCACTTGTTTTATCAACGACTGTATCAGGCAAACATTTGTTTAAAGCAAAGATGCCAATGCTTAAATTAAATATAAGAATAAAATATAGAAAAACTTTTGATAAAGTGCGCTTAAATTTTAAGATAAATATAACACTGGCAAAAAATAAAAGTGAAAACAGAAGCCAGAACATATGATTGATCGATTGCAGCTGGCCATAAAGCCAGGAAAGCCAAAGTAGAGTAGCCAACATGGGGAAAAATAAAATATGTTTAAATGTATTCAACCAGGGTCCGCTTTTGGGAAGGCTAGGGATGTGTTTTGGAAAAAAGAAGATGTAGAGATAGGGTAGGGTAAATCCAAGACCCAAAAATAGAAAAATAACTAAAATATAAACCATAGTTTGAGTGAGAGCATAGCCCAAAGAGACGCCCATAAATGGAGCTGAACAAGGTGAAGCCAAGAGAACTGCAAGAAAACCTGTAAAAAAAGATTGTGACTTCTTAACCCCACTGAGTTGTTGATTGAGCTTTGATAAACCTGGAAGTTCAATATGAATTAAATCAACAAAGCTCAAGGCTAAGATTAAAAATACAAAAGAGAGTGTTAAAATAAACCATGGAGATTGAAGTTGAAACCCCCAGCCAAGAGAAAGCCCCATTTGTTTTAAGGCAACAATGCATAAAGCTATGCTTTGAAAACAAGTAATACAGCCAACAATAAACAGTCCGGCATCTTTACGAATGTCTTTATACGAGTTTTTCTGATGATGAACCAATGAAATAAGTTTTAAGGAAATAATGGGAAATACACAGGGCATTAGGTTTAAAATGGCACCTCCTATAAAAGCAAAAATAATCATCAACCATAAAGAAGGAGCGTCTTTATTCGACTGAGATTCTGATAAAATTTGAGTCGTTTGAAGTGCTGGCTCTGACCCTTCAGTATTAACCAAAAAATAGTGGTGAGTGTTTTCGGTGTGAATTAAGAGCAGCCCTTTGATGCTATCAACATCAAGGGCTTGAGTTTTTTCAAACTCAAGGCTTAAGTTTTGTTGTTCAGCCGTAACTTTAGGTTTTTTGTAAGAAAGAATAGAAGGTTCTTCAACTAAAAAATCATAATCTTTAATATTCAGCTTTGAAGTGGATTTTGGAAGAACCAAGTTAAGCTGAGTGCTTTGTTTTTGATCTTTTAAAGTATAGTTTTGAATCGGTGTATTTGCTTGCTGCGTGTTAAAACGATTAAACGTGTTTTGAATATCCTGGTTGACCGTCAGTGAAGAAGCATCAACAATATCAAGCTTAAGCTCAAACTGTCCAAACTCAGGAACACATTCTTCTTTACAAACCAGCCATTGAGCATCTAGCGTAATATCAAGAGGTGATTTAGCGTTATGTTCTGGGAGAAGCCTAATCGGAACAAGTAAAATAAGTTCATCTTTATAGGCAAAAGACGTCAGAGGAGGTGTGTCTATTCTTACTGGGGTAGGCCATTGAGTTTCATAAAACTCAAGCCCTTTTGCAGTAAACGTTAACGTTGCAGGAGCGCCGGAGTCTCCTGGGTTTTTCCAGTAAGTATGCCAGCCTTCATTGAGTTTTATCTGAAAAGCAAGGTGTGTTGATGGGGAATGATCAGAGATGGCTATATTATTATGTTGTGCGATGAGCCGAGCTTGACTGTGTGAAAAAGTTTTGAATTTTGATTGATTGGGGGCTTGAGCAAAACCATAGGTATGAAAAAAGAACAATCCCAAACAGGCAAATAAAAAATTTTTCATGCTCTGTTTTTATACAAAGCCAGCATAATGTCAAAAATCTTGTAATCATTTTCAATGGATAGTTGATTTTTTTATATTTCACCGTTATGGAAGCAAAATTACTGATATCACTTTAGTTCAATGTAAGGAGTTATAAAAAATGGATATGGAAACTTTGAAATTGGCAACCCCAGTTGCGGGTATTGCAGGTTTGGTGGTTGCATTTTTGATATATTTAAATATCAAAAGTAGAGCAACTGGTACAGATAGAATGAAAGAAATTGCTTTAGCCATTGAAGATGGTGCCATGGCATTTTTAAAACGTGAATATCAAATTTTAACTGGTTTTGTCATCATTGTTGCGGCATTGATGGCTTGGAAACTGGATGTTAATACAGCCATAGCTTTTATATTTGGTGCCTTATGTTCTGTATTTGCAGGTTTCTTTGGGATGAAATCTGCCACCAAATCCAATGTCAGAACAACAGCTGCAGCAAAAGATCAAGGTCAAGCAGCAGCTTTGAGTGTAGCCTTCTTAGGCGGCTCAGTGATGGGCCTATCCGTGGCTTCTTTAGGCTTGTTAGGTGTGGGTATTTTATTTTGGATGTACGGCAGTCCTGAAACTGCGCAAGTGATCAATGGTTTTTCCATGGGCGCCAGCTCCATTGCTCTTTTTGCACGTGTAGGTGGCGGTATTTATACCAAAGCTGCAGATGTTGGAGCTGACCTTGTAGGTAAAGTTGAAGCGGGTATTCCTGAAGATGATCCAAGAAACCCTGGCGTTATTGCTGATAATGTTGGTGATAATGTTGGCGATGTAGCCGGTATGGGTGCTGATATTTTTGAATCCTATGTTGGATCTATCATTGCTACAATAGCTTTGGGTGCCACTGTTGTTGGTACGGCATTGGTAAGCTTGGGTGATGGCAGTGGTGTTGAAGAAAGTGTTTTAAGGTCTGCATTGATGGGCTTACCACTTATGTTAGCTTTAGCTGGCCTGGGTGCTTCACTGGTAGGAATTGCTTCTATTAAAGTGTTAAAAGATTCTGATCCAGCCAAAGCTTTACGTTATTCAACTTTTATTGCGGCGGGTTTATTTTTATTGGCCAGTTACTTTATTGTTAACTGCCTTCCAATCAGCAACGGTTTGTTTTACGCCATTTTGGTGGGAACCATTGCCGGAACCTGCATTGGTTTGGTTACTGAATATTATACTAGTGCTGCACCAGTACGTAGAATTGCTAAAGCTTCTCAAACAGGAGCAGCTACAAATATTATTGCAGGTCTTGCCGTTGGTTTAGAAAGCTGTGTGATGCCCATCATTATGATTGCCATTGCCATCTTTTTTGCCAATAGTTTGGGCGGTTTGTACGGAATTGCTCTAGCAGCTGTCGGTATGCTAGCAACCGTGGGTGTAACCATGTCTGTGGATGCCTATGGTCCTATTGCCGATAACGCAGGAGGAATTTCTGAAATGAGCGGTTTGGGTGAAGACGTCAGAAAAATCACAGATGGTTTGGATGCTTTGGGCAACACAACAGCTGCTGTAGGTAAAGGTTTTGCCATTGGTTCTGCTGCTTTGACTGCCTTAGCTTTGTTTGCAGCTTATACACAAGGGATAGATTATGTCA
The DNA here is from genome assembly GCA_022763185.1 of bacterium. Taxonomy (NCBI): domain Bacteria; species bacterium. Next base: position 92,990 of record JALEGL010000008.1, read on the forward strand.
GAGCCATGCGAGGAGACAGTGCCATTGTGATTGCCATCACTGATGCTAAAGTTGTGATTGGTTTATTGCTGGGTGGTGTTTTACCTTTCTTTGTTGGTGCTTATACCATGACCAGTGTGGGTAGAGCTGCCGGATATATGGTAGATGAAATCAGACGCCAGTTTAGAGAAATCCCTGGATTGCTTGAAGGTAAAGAAGGCGTTAAACCTGATTCAGCCCGCTGTGTGGAAATTTCAACCAGTGCTGCATTAAAAGAAATGGTTGTCCCTGGTCTTGTGGCCGTTGTATCTCCTGTTGTCATTGGTTTTGGTTTAGGTGCAGAGGCTTTAGGTGGAACTTTGGCGGGTGCAACTGTAACCGGTGTATTGATGGCTTTGTTTATGTCCAATGGCGGTGGTGCTTGGGATAATGCCAAAAAAGCCATTGAAAATGGTGAAATAGAAGGCGAGAGCAAAGGCTCTGAAGCTCATAAAGCAACTGTAGTTGGTGACACAGTGGGTGATCCATTCAAAGATACCAGCGGACCATCAATGAACATCTTGATTAAATTGATGTCTATTGTGTCTTTGGTGATTGCTCCGATGATCGCATAGTATTTATTTCTGGGTATCGATATACAGCTCAAAAAGAGCGGTAGTCTTTTGGACACCGCTCTTTTTTATTTTGTAAGACTGTTTAAAATCAAAAAATAATCCTACTGTTTAGAAAAAAATTTAATTTTTGCAGCTTTATCATTGGGGTAGATTTCTAAAATTTAAGCCTTGAATCTGCCAATAATTCTATGCTATGTAAAATCAATTCTAGATTTGTTCATCTTTGTTTTGGGGGAAACATGAGAAATATTTTATATTGTTTGGTTATATTATTTTCACCGTATTTATTTGCGCAAAAAATCATAATAAATTTGTATCCAGAGTTACATGGTGTTGGAAAATGTCCAGAGCAAACTGAAAAGTTAAAAACACTTACTATTTTAAGTGATAATTTTTATTTAGGTTTAGAAAATCAGCTTGCTTATGATGGACAAAGCTTAAATCCTTTTGGACTTGAGTCACCAAGAATTTATGCACCCGGGCATTATTTTTTACAGATGGTTAGAGCCTATTTACATCAAGCCAATATGCTTTATTATGCTAAAGGAAATCCAGTTCCAAACTTTAATCAAAAAGTTTATGTTAGTCTAAGAAATGCTTTAGGCAGCATGCTAAGCATGTTTTTCACTATGGAAAATTACAACAGATATATTCCAGAGGTTGATGAAATAGTGATAAATGATAATGAAATGCTTCATGATTTGGAACAAGTAAAAACTGTTCACTCTCAAGTTGATACTGCATTAAAAAACAATAATTTAACGGTTGTAGCTAATTTGAACCCAATCAATACTGCTATGACCAATTATTTGAATTATTTCTATCAAGATAAAAAAGCCGCCGTAATGGCCATTGTTGATGATCCAGGGCTTGCACAAGCAAAAAAAGAATACAGTATCGCCAGCAATGAAGAGATAAAAGCACAGCGAGATAGCTTAATTAATTTTAAAGGTAATCAAATCGATTACATTGACCGTATACATCCTCAACTGATTGAAGAATACATTGAATACAGCCTAATCAACAAAAACTACATGTTTCTTGATAATATCTATGACTACATACAAGAAAATAGTATTGAAACTTCTGATACACTTTCTGTAATTGTGGGTAAAAACCATGTTTTTGGCATGCAGCGCTTGGTGCAGCTTATTCCTAGGTTTAATGAAGCTTTCGAACTCGAAGTGCAAGAGGACTGTGCCAGCATTGAAGACTTTGATCCGTTTAAACGATAAGTTCTCCATTGAAGGTTTTGCAATGTTTATTAAAATGAACAAGGCTTGTGTTTTGTGTGTGCAAGCCTTGTTATAGTATGTTCAGTCCAGCCAAACTTAAGCTAAGCATGGCCCTTAGCTTGGCTGATTTTGCGCATAAGATTGAATGGTTTTAACCATAGAATAAAAGCCATTGCGTCGTATGGGGCTGAGGTGACTTTCTAAACCAAGCTTTTTGAAAATGTTTTCAATATCGGTTTGAGCTATATCCTGTGGAGACTGACTATTGTATATGGCCATGAGTAAGGCAACTAAACCTTTCACGATAATTGCGTCGCTGTCTGCATGGAAATATATAGCATCAGGTGTGGTTTTATCTTCATCAATGGCAAGCCAGACATTGCTCATGCAGCCTTCAACTTTGTATTGATCGGTTTTGTATTGGTCATCAATAGCAGGCATTTTTTTGGCGAGTTCAATGATATAAGTGTACTTGTCTTCCCAGTCACTCATAAATTCAAAGTCTTCTAAAATATTTTTTATTTCTGCTTTCATCGGGTTTACCTCTCAGTGAAAATGGTATACTCGGAACTTATGAAAATGTACACCTTTGCCGATATTGAAAAGAAATGGCAGCAGCACTGGCAAGAAAACAAGACCTTTAAAGCCCTTAATCCTGGGGATGCCGGCTTTGATGCCAATAAGCCTAAGTATTATGTCTTAGATATGTTTCCGTACCCTTCTGGCAAAGGTTTACACGTTGGTCATCCTTTAGGTTACATTGCAACCGATATTGTTGCGCGTTACAAACGCATGCAAGGCTTTAATGTTTTGCATCCCATGGGCTTTGATGCTTTTGGTTTGCCTGCGGAACAATATGCCATTGAAACAGGAACACATCCAGAGGTCACCACTCAAAAAAATATTGATAACATGCGCAGACAGCTTAAAGACTGTGCTTTAAGCTATGATTGGGATAGAGAGATCTCTACAACAGACCCAGAGTATTACAAGTGGACGCAATGGATTTTTTTACAATTGTTCAACAGCTACTTTGATGAGCAAGAGCAAAAAGCCAAACCTATAGAACATTTGATTGAAAATTTAAAGAAAGACCCAAAGGTCAATTGGGATAGTTTAAATGAAGTTGAGCAAGAAAGCATTTTATCTCAATACCGCTTGGCCTATCAAGCAGAAGTGCCTGTCAATTGGTGCCCTGAGTTGGGTACTGTTTTAGCCAACGAAGAGGTCACCAATGAAGGCCGTTCTGAACGGGGCAATTATCCGGTTTACAAACGTCCACTCAAACAATGGACCTTAAGAATCACCAAGTATGCCGATCGTCTGATTGATGATTTAGAGGCAGTTGATTGGCCCCTTGCCGTTAAAGAAATGCAAAAGAATTGGATTGGTAAAAGCACCGGTGCCCAAGTTAAGTTTTCCATAAATGATTTGGATGAAAGCATAGATGTGTTTACCACGCGGCCAGACACTCTGATGGGCTGTACATTTATGGTTTTGGCAGCTCAGCATCCTTTACTTAAAGAATTGGTTCCAAATGAAAAACAAGACCAGCTCAACAATTTTATTGAAGAGTGCGAAACTTTACAAGCCAATACCGGCTATGATGAAGAAGATAAAAAAATAGGGATGTTTACTGGAGCCTACGCTATACATCCCATAACTGGAGATAATATTCCCATTTGGACCGCCAATTATGTCTTAATGGATTATGGTACAGGTGCTGTTATGGCGGTGCCCGCACATGATGAAAGAGATTTTGCTTTTGCTAAACAATATGACATTGAAATTAAACCTGTGGTTGAGCCAGATCAAGCATGGTTAAAAAAACATAAGCTTGCAAGTATTAAAGAGTATGAACAACAATGTTCTAAATTGGATGAATGCTACAGTGATTATCATAAAGCGTTAAACTCAGCCTCAGAGCAATTGGATATCAATGGTTTAAGTTCACAAGATGCAAAAAATAAGATCATTGATTTTTTACACAACCAAGGCAAGGGCTTTAAAAAAATTCAATACAAATTAAGAGACTGGTTGTTTAGCAGACAACGTTATTGGGGTGAACCTTTCCCAGTCCTACACAAAGACAATGACGTGAGTGTGGGGGTAGAAGAAAAAAATCTACCTGTAGTTTTACCCCCTTTAGAAGACTTTAGGCCAACCGGCGGTTTATCAGCAGATGAGGAACCACAACCTTCATTGTCACGGGCAGAAAAAGCTTGGAAAGAAGTTGAAAAAAATGGAGTCCATTATCAACGTGAACTCAATACCATGCCTCAATGGGCAGGTTCTTGTTGGTACTATCTTCGCTTTTTAGACCCAAAAAATACAGAGCAGTTTGCAAGTGAAGAAGCTCAAAACTATTGGATGGGAGACAATGGCGTTGATTTATATGTGGGTGGGGTAGAGCATGCCGTCTTACACTTATTGTATGCTCGCTTTTGGCATAAAGTGTTGTATGATTTAGGCCATGTCAAAACTAAAGAGCCATTTGGTAAGCTGTTCAACCAAGGTTATATTCAGGCTTACTCTTATCAAGATGAACGCGGTATTTACGTCAATGCCCATGAAGTCAAAGAAGTGTCGAAAGATCAGTTTGAGTATGAAGGCAATAGCGTCAAGCGTAACTTGGGTAAAATGGGTAAGTCGCTTAAAAACTCCATCAGTCCCGATGAGATGATAGAAAAATATGGCTGCGATACCTTTAGATTGTATGAAATGTACTTGGGACCTTTGGATCAGTCGAAAGTCTGGGATACCGAAGCCATTGTTGGTGTGCATCGCTTTTTACAAAAACTATGGCGCAATTTGGTCAATGAAGAAACCGGTGAATTAAAAATTGTACAAGAAGAGGCCAGTAAAGAGCTCAATATGCAATTGCATCAGTGCATTAAAACCGTAACTGAATACATGGAAAACATGCGCTACAATGCAGCTATTGCCCAGATTATTCAGTTAAACAACAGTTTATCTTCACTGAGTACTGTGCCACACAATATTGCCAAAGCCATGTTGCAAATGCTTGCCCCTATGGCCCCTCATATTTGTGAAGAGTTGTGGAGCATGATGGGCAATACAACAGAGTTAAGTCAAGAATCCTGGCCAAGCTACGATGAAGCTTTGATTGCATCACAAGCCATTGAGATTGTCATTCAGGTCAATGGTAAAAAGAAAAGCAGTATTATGGTAGAAAAAGATACCGATGCTGAAGTGATAAAAGAAAAAGCCCAAGCGGATGATAAGATTATTAAAAACTTACAAGGCAAAACCATTCGAAAAGTGATTTATGTTCCAGGACGTTTGGTGAATATTGTAGCCAATTGATCAATATATTTTTGCTTTATCTTGCCAGATTTTTATGGCCTCCTGCCAGCTAGGAATAGTTTCAGATTCATAGCCGTGGGTTTTGCCTGTGGCAATGTTGTTAAATTGCTTGATTGCTTGCATGTGTACACCAGAATAAAGAAAACGCTGCATATCTTCTTTGCTTTCCCAAGCGGTAAGGGTGTGCGCATAACCGTTAACATTTTTTGTTTGGCAATAGACGTTACCAGATGCATTCCTTGCTTGATTAAAGCAAGGAATGGCGTAGCGATAAAACTTTAACCTTGCTATAAAATTTTTAGGTTTTAGGCCTGTGATAGAAATATACATCGCTTGTGGGATATATACGATAATAGATATCAAACAAATTTTTAACCGTGATTTAAAAAGTATTTTTAAAATTTAGGCCTAAAATTTAGTTTGGAGCCTCCCGCCAGAATCGAACTGGCGACCTACTCATTACGAATGAGTTGCTCTACCAACTGAGCTAGGGAGGCTAAAAACCTTACCATTTTTTTGATCTTTTTATTTCATTCAGAACGTATACTATTCTAATATTTTTACAGCAATCTCCATGGTGACGTCTTCGGCTTTTTGATCTTCAGGGAGCTTAAAGTTTTTGCTGCCATGTTTGATGTAGGGACCGTACTTACCTTCCATGACCACCACTTTTTTATTGGTTTCTGGATGTTTGCCCAAGTCTTTGATGGTTTTGGATCCACGGCGGCCCACACGTTCTTCCGCTAAAATTTCAACTGCACGTTCTAAAGTTAGAGTATAGATATCATCATCTTTTTTGACTGAGCGGGTTTCGTCGTTGTGGGATAAGTATGGACCAAAGCGGCCTTTGTTGGCAATGATAGGTAAACCGGTTTCTGGGTGCTTGCCCACCTCATAAGGTAAAACTAAAAGTTTAACCGCATCCTCTAAGCTTAAGTTTCTGTAATCGTATTCACGCGTTACGCTGGCACGTTTGGGTTTGGGGTTGTCATCGGTTACTTCACCCAATTGAACATAAGGGCCATATCGTCCAATCAGTACATAAATATCTTCGCCTGTATCAGGGTGTTTGCCAATGGATTCAGGGCCTTTTTCTGAAGCTTCAATAATATCTTTGACCATTTCCTGGCTTAAATCAGCAGGGGCAACGTCTTCAGGGATGGAGGCACGCACGTCTTCAACACCAGCATTTTTATCGCCCGGTTTCACCAAGAAAGGCCCAAAACGGCCAACGCGTATCTGGGCATCAAAGTCCTGATTAAGATAAACCTGCCTGGATTCATCGGCGTTAATCTCTTCTTCTTTTCTTTCTGCTTGTTTGAGTAAGCCATTTTTTCCCAAGTAAAAGCTTTTTAAATATGGAAGAGATTCTTGTTTGCCAACAGCAATTTCATCCAAGGTTTCTTCCATTTTTGAAGTAAAGCCGTAGTCGACCAAATCAGCAAAATGTTTTTCTAAAAGTTGCATCACCACGAAGCCAGTGAAGCTAGGAATCAAGGCTGTTCCTTGTTTGCGCGCGTAGTTGCGATCAAGAATAGTGCTGATGATAGAGGCATAGGTAGACGGTCGACCAATGTCTTCTTTTTCCAAACGTTGTACCAAAGATGCTTCAGTGAAGCGTGCAACAGGTTTGGTTTTATGACCATCCACCAAAAGCTCAGATAGTTTAACGCTATCGTTTTCTTTTAAGTCGGGCAATAGGTTTTCTTTATCATCCAAAGCAGCATCTGGATCATCTTTTCCTTCAACGTAGGCTCTTAAAAAACCAGGAAATACAATGGTCATACCGCTGGCCTGAAACACTGAATCTTCTGCCTCAAGTTTTACAATCATCGAGCGTTTTTTGGCTTCTGCCATTTGGCAGGCCAAGGTACGTTTCCAAATTAAGTCATACAAAGCCAATTCTTGTCCAGATACACCGGTATCTTTGGGGTGAACAAACTCATTGCCAGCAGGACGGATGGCTTCATGCGCCTCTTGCGCACCTTTTTTACCACTGTATTGTCTTACTGTGGATGACAAGTACTCCTTGCCATACAGTTTTTCTACACTTTTACGGGCGCCTTCAATGGCTTGCTTGGATAGCGTAGGAGAGTCTGTTCTCATATATGTGATCAAACCTTGTTCATACAATGCCTGAGCTGTACGCATGGTTTGCCGGGCCGACATACCTAATTTACGGTTGGATTCTTGTTGCAAGGTTGAGGTGATAAAGGGTTTTGCAGGGTTGGAGGTAAAGTCTTTAAATTCTACGCTTTGCACGGTCCAACTTGCTTTATCTAGCTTATCTTTAATCTTTGTGACTTGATCTTCATTAAAAACCACATAATCTTGTGGTTTAAAAAGCTTACCTGTTTCTGGGTTAAAGTCTTTACCTGTTGCAAGACGTTTACCCTCATGACTGATAAATTTGGCTTCAAAATCAATTTTATCTTTATTCAAGGTGGCTTTTAGATCCCAGTATTCTGCCTGAACAAACTTCATGCGTTCACGCTCACGCTCAACCAGTAAGCGTAAGCCAGCTGACTGCACGCGACCAGCAGATAAGCCATAGGCTATTTTTTTCCAGATTAAGGGAGATAATGTAAAACCAACCAATCTATCTAAAATACGACGGGTTTCCTGTGAAGAGACCAGGCGTTGATCAACATCTCTGCAATCTTGCAGTGCTTGAGTAATGGCAGCTTTGGTGATTTCATGAAAGACCATGCGTTTGACGGGGACTTTGGGTTTGAGCAATTGGAGCAAATGCCAAGAAATACTTTCTCCCTCTCTATCTTCATCTGTTGCCAGATACAGTTCATCGGCTTCTTTAAGCAGTTTGCGCAGTTGGGTAATGATTTTACCCTTACCCCTTTGGGTGACATACAAAGGTTCAAAGTCATTTTCAACATTGATGCCTAGACGTGCCCAAGGTTCTTTTTTGTATTTTGCTGGGACATCGGCTGCAGTTTGTGGAAGGTCTCGGACATGTCCAAAGCTGGCTTCTACACTAAAGCCTTTGGGAAGAAATTTTTTAATGGTTTTGGCTTTGGTTGGGGACTCAACAATTACAAGTTTTTTGGCCATAAGACGGTTCCTTTACTTTTGTGCGTGTACTTAAATATTGCGTAACACGTCGGGTTTTGTGCAATTTTGTCATAAAATAATAAAAAGCACAGCTTTTATGGCCGATTTTTGCCATAAATGTCAAATTTCAATATAGCAATTGTGGAAGATATGATTATTTTTCCGTCAAGTGAGCCGATTTGATGGGAAAACTTAGAAAATTAAGGGAAAAACATGGAAAAAACACTTTCACCGGAATGCATTAGAATCACTGAGGACGCAGCCATTGCCTGTGCCCGTTTGATGGGAAAAGGTGATAGAAATGAAGCAGATCAGCTGGCCACGCAAGCCATGCGCAAGACCATGGATGATATTGATATGTGTGGCACCATTGTGATTGGTGAAGGCGAGCGAGATGAAGCACCCATGCTGTATATAGGTGAAAAAGTGGGCCGTTATAAAAATGGCAATGAGAGTCAGTATTTGCCAGAAATTGATATTGCGGTTGACCCACTTGAAGGGACCAATTTGGTGGCCACTGGTCAAGCCAATGCCATTACCGTACTGGCGGCATCAGAAAAAGGTGGTTTGATGCATGCTCCAGATACCTATCTCAATAAGTTGTGTGTGGGACCAACGTCTGCTGGACAAGTGGATATTAACCTTGAACCCAAAGAAAATCTAAATAGAATAGCCAAAGCTTTAAAACGTGAAGTCAGTGATTTAACCGTGGTTATTTTGGATAGACCGCGGCATAAAGAGCTGATTGAGCAAGTGCGTAAAGCTGGCGCAAGAATCAAATTGATTGGTGATGGAGATTTGTCTGCCGCCATCAGTTGTGCCATTCGTGGAACCAATATCCATGCAGTGATGGGGATTGGAGGAGCACCTGAGGGTGTATTGGCTGCAGCGGCTCTTAAATGTTTGGGGGGAGAAATTCAGGCTAAGTTTTGCTTTAGAAACGATGAAGAAAAACAACGTGCTAAAAAAATGGGCCATGATAATTTAGATAAGGTGCTTCACACCAATGATCTTGCACCAGGAGAGAATATTGTTTTTGCATGTACCGGTGTAACCAGTGGAGATTTGTTGACAGGGATTCGTTATTTTGGTGGCGGAGCCAGAACCCACTCATTGGTTATGTCTTACCAAAGCCGTATTTTTAGACTGGTGGATACAGTTCACATGTTTGATAAAGACAAAAACGCGCCTATTATTTTGTAAGTAGTGTGTAGGGCTAAGTGTTAAAAATAAAACAGTAATTCAATTGATTTTTAGCACGGGAGCGTTGTTTTTTTGTTTGTAGCTATGGTTATGTTTTTACAGCTCCAAGTTGTACTTCAGAGTTTGAAGGATGTTATTATAGAGTTGACCCGATTATTCTGCAGCAAGCCTTAAAGTGTCAAGTCTATCATATGCTAGAGAGATTGTTTAGTTTAGCTTTGGTGGCTTTACAGATTGAAATAATAGAAAAGTTTTCTAAAAAGCAGCAAAGATAAAAACTCTGTTGTAGTTTAATAAACTCAATACCAGATATAAGGACCTAAACCTATACTGGTGCTTATTTTTTTTTGTAAGTGAGGATCCATAGAAGGAAGATCTTCATTGTATTGTTCGCGGTCAAACCAAAGTTTTATAAAGGGTAGGTCACAAGTGTTTGCCTCCCCGTCACATAGTTCCTGATTCATAGACGTGGTGCGCAAGTATTTTTTTTGACCAATTAAACAATCTTTAGAATTAAAGTAACAGTAAAGTTTTGATGCAATATTAATGACACGAACTTTATCTCCCAAGGTTACTTTTTCATTGCTTGAAAACTCAGTTTTTTCTATACCGTCTCCAACAACATAGGGTGCTTCAGTTATATCAGCATCTGCGGTTAAATAACGATAAGACAGTCTTTGGTACCATGGTCTATCTAAACGATTGGAAGCTTGATTCATCAGATCATTTATTTTTTCAATCAATAAAAAGCTTAAAACTTCAGTTGTTCCTGCGGCAAGTACGGTCGCACCTATGGTTACGGCATTTGACCCTAAAGTAACCCCACCGGCGACTTGAAAGCCATACCGACTGCCCATAAAGACAAGTCTACCAACATATGTTCCAGGTATCATACTTACAGCGATTTGACTTGTAAGGCTAAGAGCTCCATGCGCTTGATCTTGAGAGAAAACCGGGTAAGCGCTAGGGTCAATTAAGACCCAGCCATCATCAATAATATGAATACAATCTATGCCTTTAGCATCAACGGTATGCAGGTGCCCGTTTTTGTCATAATAGCTGCGTGTTCTATGGTTATAAATGTCCATATTATTGAATAAATAATACGTGTCTTCAGCTTCCTCAAGCTTAATGTAAGGGCACAGTAGATAAAGCTGATATTCAGGGTAGTCTCGGTGCGGTTCACGATGAATATAGTAGGGTTCTTGCTGATCTTGTCCAGAATACATGCCTGATTGAGAAAATTGAAATTCTTGAATGAACTCTGGAGGCAAAGATTCAGCGTCATGGTTTTGCGCATAGGCATGGCCTAATAAACAATACACTTGAAATATGAACAGTAGCCATCTCATTGTATAAAATACATACCATAATTATGCGATGCATTAAAGTGTTTTTTATGTCTTGACAAGGTGCTTGTTGAAGCGATAAACAATGTCGCAATATGTTACTTAGACAAATTGTAGGGATTGTTTTTTTACTTTTTTGCTCAACAAAAACGGTCTTTGCGCAAAATCAAGAACAGCTCAATCGTAAAAAGCTAGAGTTGCTAAATTATGTCAAAGAAAAAGTTCATCCTCAGCTTGAGCAAGCCATAATAGAGTCCGAAGAAAGTGCTGATTCACGTTGGAAAATATTTGGTGCTGGTTCTCTTAGCGTTGGTGGTTTTATTGTTTTACGCCATCAAATGGTTTTGAAATCTTTAAATAGTAAAATGAATAGTTTATTGCAAGACCAACAGCGTTTAGATCTGCAAATTGCACAACAAAGAAGAAATGCTGCCAGTACAATCAATGAAATGCGGGTGGCAAGAGCACAAGCCAGATCAGGTGTTGTTTTAAACGGGGTTTTTAATTCAGAGGGAGTAACGGTTCCTCCGCATCAACAGTTGGATGGGCTGACACGGCAACTGTCAAATGTTGATGAAGCTGGTTTGAATAACTGGTGGGGTTTGTTGCGGGAGCAAAGAGCGCTTGAAACACGGGTAGATGTTATGTCCAGAGCTGGACAAACGGTATCAACGGCAGAGCTTGATGACGTTATTGAAAAAATTACAAAGCTCGAGAATGAATTGTTTGCAAACGGTCAGCGTAATGTTGCCATAGAAGTTCAAAAAATTAGAGCCGACTCGCAAAGACTCCAACAATTATTAAACGATGCAAAAGCAAATCTCAATGAAGCCAATTTAAGAGCCTCTGCTATTTCAGATGAGGTGGGTCACTTAAGAACTAGCATTAAAGCTCATAATTTACGGTACATCCGTATTGGCGCTATTGCTATGGGTGCTTTGACAGCTTTGGGCTATGCCGGCAATATGTATTGGATCTACGAGCGATACAAAGATTATTTTGGTCAAACGCTCAGTGCCCAGAAGCTTTCATCGTCTTCCAGTTACACACAGAAACAAAACACCCTTTATCTTATGGCTAAAAACCATATTATAGGTAGTAGCTACCAAGATTGCCCAGAACAAGATTATGCTTGGGTGCATGAAAACTTGCGAGATGAAGAGGAAGTAGAGCATGTGCAAGATTGGATCGATGCCATGTATGCAGTGTGTTTACAGCTAAGTCTGATGGATGAAACAGCCTGTAAAACCTCAGGCTCTTGATCTTACTCTATAAAATTAAAGTTGTTTTGCTATATCCTGAGCAGCGTAAGTAAGAATGCCACTGCAGCCAGCTCTTTTTAAGGCAATGAGGCTTTCTAACATACAGGCCTGGTCATCCAAATAGCCTTTTTCTGCCGCAGCTTTGAGCATGCTATACTCCCCGCTGACATGATAGGCAAAGGTTGGTACTTTAAATGTCGTTTGTACTCTATGAATAATATCCAAGTATGGAAGACCGGGTTTAACCATAACCATATCTGCGCCTTCTTTTAAATCTTGTTCCACTTCATCTAGAGCTTCTAGGGCATTGGCTGGATTTTGTTGGTAAGTGCGTTTATCGGTTTTTAAATTGGACTTTGAACCCACCGCATCTCTAAAAGGGCCATAAAAAGCAGAAGCATATTTTGCAGCATAAGACATGATCAGCGTGTTATGAAACTGAGCATGTTCAAGGGTATTGCGAATAGCCTTGATACGGCCATCCATCATGTCCGAGGGACCTAAAATATCACAACCTGCTTGCGCTTGCACCAAGGCTTGTTGGCTTAAAATTTCAACCGTTTCATCGTTATCAATATTGCCTTGAGCATCCAAGATTCCATCATGACCGTGCGTGGTGTAGGGATCTAAAGCCACATCGCACATGATGCCTAAATTAGGGCAAGTAACCTTAACAGCCGCAACCGCTCTGCAAATTAAATTGTTGGGATTTGTGGCTTCAATGCCGTCATCGGTTTTTAAACTTGGATCGATTTTGGGAAACAAGGCAATGCAGGGAATGCCCAGGTCTTGGGCCTCTTTGGCTTTTTTAACCAAGAGATCAATGCTGTACCTAAAAACACCGGGCATGCTGTTGATGGCTTCTTGTTTGTTTGTGCCATCAATAACAAAGCATGGCCAAATAAAGTCTTGGGCGGATAAGGATGTTTCAGCCACCAAGTCACGTAGCCATGAGCTTTTTCTGAGTCTGCGCATGCGATTAAGAGGAAAATCTGCTTTGTACATACTTAAGGTCTCCTAAGCAAAGTTACCAGAGAGTTGTTCGCCCCCAAGAATATGAAAGTGTAGATGAGGGACACTTTGTCCACCATGTTGTCCAATGTTGTTGACCACTCTGTATCCTGTTTCAGATAGCCCCAAATCGGAAGCTATTTTAGGGATTTGTAACATCATGTGGGCAATTAAATTTTGATGATCTTGGGTTAAGTCATTGAGTGAAGGAATGGCTAACTTGGGGATGAGTAGGGCATGCACTTTTGCCTGCGGTGCAACATCTTTGATGCAGATACAGCGTTCATCTTCATAAAGAACGGTGGATGGAAGTTCTTTGGCTATAATTTTTTCAAACAAAGTCATGACTTGAAAATAGCATGATTTCACTGATCCCCAAAACATTGCCGCATTCAGAATAAAAAACTAGGATTGCGTTGAGTCATGGAGATGAAAATGTTATGCATACGCTATGAGTGAAAAGCAATACTGCAAGCCGAGTCAAGAAACATTAAAAGAAACTTTAGATTCTGAAAGTTATCAAGTCACACAAAACAATGGCACAGAAAGAGCCTTTGCCAATCAATATTGGGATCACAAAGAGCCTGGTATTTATGTCGATGTTGTTTCTGGAGAGCCCTTGTTTTCATCCTTGGATAAATACGATTCAGGCTCGGGTTGGCCAAGTTTTACGCGTCCTGTGGAAAAAAACAACATCGTTGAAAAAGAAGACAGAAAATTATTCATGAAGCGTACAGAAGTTCGCTCAAAACATGCTGATTCGCATTTAGGGCATGTTTTTCCAGATGGACCGGCACCCACGGGCATGCGTTATTGTATTAATTCAGCAGCGTTGAGATTTGTGCCAGTCAAGGATTTAGAAAAAGAAGGTTACGCAGAGTTTAAGTCTTTATTTGAGGGGGAGCATACAATGAAAAAGGTTCAAAAAGATACAGCAATTTTAGCAGGAGGCTGTTTTTGGGGTGTTGAACAGTTAATTAGACAATTAGAGGGTGTTTTAAGCACAGAAGTTGGCTATACGGGTGGAGATCTAGAAAACCCAAAATATGAGCAAGTAAAAACGGGTAATACAGGGCATGCCGAAGCTATAAAAATTGAGTTTGACCCGAGTAAAATTAGTTTTGAACAGATTTTAGAGTTCTTTTTTAAAATGCATGATCCTACTACCCTCAATCAGCAAGGCAATGATGTGGGAAGTCAGTATCGATCCGCAATATTTTATCAAAATGAAGAGCAACGAAAAACTGCGCAAGATGTGATTGCTAAAGTTGAAGAATCTGGTTTTTGGTCCAAACCTATTGTGACCGAAGTTGTTGAACAAAGGCCGTTTTATTCAGCTGAGGATTATCATCAAGATTATTTGCAAAAAAATCCTGGTGGCTATACCTGTCACTTTGTAAGACAATAAAGCCTGCGTCTATAGAGTCCAGTGGTATTTTTTTGCTCACTCTAATTATGATGTAACTGTTTAAAATTATTGATTTAAAATGCTCTATTGTTTGGCATAACCTATGCAATATTTAGTGGCATGAGAAAAATTAAGGAAGTTTGCCGTAACGACAATAAAAAACTAACAAGAAAATTAAGAATACTGAGTGTGGTGTTATGTTTAATTTTTGCTTTAAACAATTCGGTTAAAGCCAAAACATTAGCGGTCAGTGAAGATTTTAAAGTATCCATTGACTCTATTACGGATGGAAATATTGACCAAGCCTTAATGCGCTTTGTGGGGTCGGAACAGTGTTCTACTGAAGTGTTAAAAGTAAGACATGAGCTCGATCAAGAGCAAATAGCTCTTGCAGTAGATGCAGCAGAAAACGGACCTCTTTTAGATGAGAATGCTGAAACACTCAATCTTGAGAGCAAAACCATACATGCCTTAAAACAGTGTGCTGAAAATTTAAACATTTCCTTAGCCGCCGTATTGGAAATGTATGTCTTGGCCAATGGCTAGTTTTATACAGCACTGATCTTATCTAAAAACTTTCCGGCAATACAAATAACACTAGGCTTTGGCTTGCTGTTGCCGCCATCAGGCCAATGACTTGTTGGCTTATCAAGCTCTTGTGTCATTTCACCGGGATGTTGTACAGAAAGGAATAAGGTCTTTCCATCAGGGCTGAATTTTGGACCGGTAAACTCAGCATCTATTGGCGCTGAAGCAACTTGAATGGGCATCCCTGCTTGCGGACCTTCTTTTAAAACCACAAACAAGCCATTGTTACCAAAGGCTTTATAATCACCTTTACCTACTTTATGGCCCGAAATATCGGTCGTAAACCAAAGGTTGCCTTTGGGATCAAACTCAATATTATCTGGACAAGCAAAACCTGTTTTTTCTCCACCTGCAATAAACGTTTCATGTTTAAAGCTTAAGGAAAGGGGGTCATTATTGTCCTCTGTCATTTTTAGAATGGAACCGTGGGGGTTGTTGGTCTGACCATTTTTTGTCAGTGCAATATAAATATTACCGTCTTGATCTAACTCAACATCTTCTGGTCTATCTTGTGGGGTGGCACCAATCATTCTGGCAGCCTCTCGAGCATGAATTAAAATATCCAATTGGCTTTTGTAGCTTTGTTTTAGTTTGGTATTATTTAAGGTTAAAGGGAGCCATTGATTGTTATTGGTATCTGCAACATACAAGGTTCCTGTTTCAAGACTGTTGGTTTTGTCAGCAATAAACTTATAGATAAATTCATTTTCTTTATCGTCACCCATATAAACCACTGGACGACCATCTTTGGCTTGAGTGACAGTAGCGCTTTCGTGGGCAAATCGACCTAAACTGGTTAGCTTTTTGCCTGGATCTGAGCTCAAAGGGTCAATTTCAACCACCCAGCCATAATGTTCAGGGGGATAAGCATAGATGTCTTCCCATTGTGATGCATAGTAAGGGTTGTCTTTATTGATTTTTCCTGTTTTTGGATCTCGCTCACCATAATAATCTTGATAGTTTTCCTCACAGCTTAAAAAAGTATTCCATGGAGTTTTTCCACCGGCGCAGTTGCCTAAAGTACCAACTGCATGCGTACGATTAAGAATGGCTTGACCACCCGCAAAAGGAATTTTAGTTTGTGCATCTATACGACGGTTGTATGGGTATGACGTGTCCACTTTCCATTGTCCGTGTTTGACTTGATCTGCTTTAAATAAAGAGCAGCCTACACTTTGTTGTTCTTTATCTGCTTGCGTTTTTGTTTTTTTACCTTGTAAGTAACCGCTGACATATTTGTCATTGGGGTACTCATTGTTAACCATAAAAAACAGACTTTTATTGTTTTTACTTAAGGGTACATAGTTGATGTAATCACAGTTAAAACCAAAACTATGGGTTTTTGAAATGGGATCTCCCCATGAGACCAGGACAGAATAACGTAAGTCTTCAACAAGTCTAACGTCATCTTTTAAGCTTGGGGCTAAATTTTTAATAGGGGCAGCAACTTTGGGAGACTTCATGCATGATGCTGGCAAAACACTAAAACCTGATAGTAATGCAGAGTTTTTGCCTATAAATTGTAAAAACTGTCTTCTGTTCCATTCTTTATGCAAGTTCATGTCTAACGTATTATCGTACTGAGACCAAGAGATCAAAATAACTTACATTTCACGGTTTGATTTTAAGGGCTTTAGAAAAGCTTAGTGACAGCTATCAGGGCATTGATCATAAAGTAGAATCAATAAACTAAAGTTTAAAAAAAAATTGAATATGATAAGACAGCGTAAGGTTTAAGCTTGTATTCATTTTTATAGAAAAAAGAGAGTTGTTTATGGCATTGACAGAATCACAAATGATAGGTTTAGGACAACATCTTCCTGAGTTTAGCTTATTGAACGTGGTGTCCAATAAGTATCTAACTAAGAGTGATGTGAAAGATAGGCCTGTGCTGATTATGTTTATTTGTAATCACTGCCCCTATGTTAAGCATGTCTGGCATGAATTTTCTCGCTTGGAAAAAGACTATCAAGACAAAGGTTTAGTGATACTCGCGGTTAACGCAAATGATATTGAAAACTATCCTCAAGATGGACCAGAAAATATGCAGCAATTGCATCGTGATATGCAATGGTCTTTCCCATTTTTATTGGATGAGGAGCAAAGTTTTGCAAAAGCTTTGCATGCTGCATGTACACCTGACTTTTATGTTTTTGATGCAAAGCATGCATTACAGTATCGAGGACAATTAGATGATAGCAGGCCAGGGAATCCAACTAAAGTTAGTGGTCAAGATATACGAAAAGCATTAGATCGTATTTTGCAGGGTAAACCTGTAGATTGGGAACAAAAGCCCAGTATTGGATGCAACATCAAATGGAAAAAAGGCAATGAACCAGAGTATTTTTAATGGTTGATCCTTTGAGGAATAAAACATGAAAAAAAATAAATTAACAAAGATTCTATTGGGTGTGATTGGCTTTTTTGTACTGCTGTATGCCATCATTTTGATTTTACCTAAAAAGAGTTTAATTAGTAAAATAGAGCAACAGGTTTATCAAGCTAGCAATTTAAAACTTTCCATAGGTAATATAAGTCCGGCCTTATTTGGCATTTCTCTGGATAATGTGTCCTTACAAGCGGAAGACAAAGACAAACTTTATATAAGTCTTGAGCATGCAAAATTTAAAATAAAGCTTTTGCCTTTATTTTCCAAAAAAGTGGTGTTTTCAAAAATTCTACTGGACTCACCCCAGGTAAACTATGATCTAAGCTATAAATATCAATCTCCGGATGAAGATAGCAAAGACACCACTGCAGCGATAGAAAAAGAGGGTGCTATTAACTTTGAGTTAAGTCAATTGCTAATCAATAATATGAAAATTAAAGTGCATGAAGAAAATTCATTGTTGTTTACAACACATTTGGCCAAGCAAAGTTATGTCATAAAGACTCAAGGTTTGGATGTTTTTGCAATATCAGGTCATGCAGACTTTGATGAGTTGCTTTACCAAACTGCCTACGGATATTTTGGACGCGGTTTAGAGCCTAAACTGGATATAGATCTGATATACGACAATAAAAATCAGAACGCTACACTAAAGCAGTTGATGCTTGAGAGTGAGTCGATCAAAGCTGAAATGCAGGGAACATTTGAAATGCAAAATGAACCACGCTACAAGTTTAATTTGAATGCCAAGAGTGGAGAGTTAAAGCAAATTTTAGCATTTTTGCCGTCAAAAATATTTAGCGATCAGTCCATGAAATCCAGTGACGGTCAATTAATACTTGAGGCATCCTATGACGGTGGGAGCGACTACAGCAATGCTGACTTTATGGCTAAGCTTAAATTGACTGATGGTGTTGCACGCTATAAAAAAGATATTAAAGATATTGTTCTTGATCTGGATATCGACAGTCAATCTATCACACTCAACGCACTCAAAGCCAAAACCGATAAAAGTATGATTGATATGAAAGCAAAAATTAGCAATTATCTTAATGGTATTGAAAAAAGCCCAGTGGCTGTTTCAGCTCAATACAACTTAGACTTTGATGAGTTAAAGCAAATAGAGATGTACCCACCTGAGCATGCTTTGTCAGGAAAAGCCAAAGGTCAGATCAACATAGCTCAAAACATAACTTCACCTCTTATGACAGGCAGACATCAATTGACGGATGTTGCGTATTCGTCAACCTCACCGGACATGAAAAACTATAAAATTAAAAGCCTGTATGCCACCCTTGGTTTAGAAAAAAATCAAATCAACCTTGATGTCGATCGCATGCAAATAAATAATGACGAGCTTTCCATGAAGGGAAGTGTTCGAAATGTTTTAGCGTATGCCTTAGCGGATGGCTCTTTAGA
The DNA here is from genome assembly GCA_022763185.1 of bacterium. Classification (NCBI taxonomy): domain Bacteria; species bacterium. The sequence goes on from JALEGL010000008.1 coordinate 111,843, forward strand.
TTATGATATTAATGTTAATGCAAAATCTTTGGATTTGGATAAGCTTTTGCCAGAGGACCAAGAAGAAAAAAGTTCAGAAGCAGTAGATTTTAGTCCAATTAAAAAAATTAATGGGACCAGTCGATTACAGTGCAATGTTTTGCATTACAGTGACTTGGACTTAAAAAATGTCAAAGCTGAGTTGGTTACACAAAATGGAAAAATTGACTTAAAGAACCTAAGTGCCAATGCCTTTTCAGGCTTGTTCAAAACTAACTTTAAGCTTGATGTAACAGATGAAGATAGGTTTCCTTATCAAGCCAATGTGAATGTTGATAATGTCAAATTAGATGAGTTTATAGACTATGCAAAAGTTTTTTTCCCGATAAAAATTGATAAAGTCACAAAGGTCGGGGGGCAACTTTTTAGTCAAATACAATCATCAGGAACAATTAATACAAACACACTTTTGCCTGAAATAGACTCCATATCTTTTGAGGGGCCCATAAAAATTGTTGAAGGTTACCTTAAACAATCCGCAATACAAAAGCGCTTGGCTCAATTCATCAAGAAAGACTCATTGAAGAGTGTTGATTTTAAATCATGGAGCCAATACATTCAATTTAACAAAGGTATGTTTGAAGTTAATAAACTAGACTTTAACAGTAAAGGTATAAATCTTTCTGGTAAAGGTACTCAATCACTGACTGGGAAGGTTGATTATGATTTTAAAGTAAAACTTCCAAAAAAAGATGTTGAAGAAACATTCCCTGCTTTGGCTAAACTTAACCCTAATGCAGAGAATATAGACATTCCTATTCAATTAACGGGATCACTCAATGAGTTAAAGGTTTCTGTGATTGAAGGCAACATCAAGCAAGTCGTGAGTGAAAAAGTAGAGAAAAAAATAGAAAAGAAAGTTGAAAAGAAAAAAGAAGAAATTAAAAATAAAACAAAAGAGGCGGTCAAGGATAAGCTCAAAGGCTTTGGTTTTTAAAGCTCATTATCTATTAGAATGCTGTTTTAAATAAAAAGACTCTATTGCATCAATGTTTTTTTGTTGGCTTTTATCATAGTGCCCCTTGATTTTTTTTTGCCGGACAGCTTCATATACACTGATGGCACAAGCAACAGAGATGTTTAAGCTTTGCACCATACCCATCTGTGGTATATGAAAATGATGTGTACTTTGCTGTAAAGCTTCAGGTGTTAGCCCAACATGTTCATTGCCAAACATTAAAATGCTAGGCTCTGAAGAGAAGTCAATATCGTAAACTTCTAAAGACTGATCATTTAAGTTTGAAGCATATAGCTTTGTATAGTTTTTTTTAATTGAATCAAAGCATTGTTCAAGGTCAGTATAAAAGTGTATCTTGAGCCATTTTCTGGCGCCAGAAGAGGCTTTTTCATCAAAACCTTCAAGGGTTTTGGGTAAACGGTAGTCCGTATTTAAAATATAGACATTAAAAATACCTGCAGCATCACAGGTCCTCAAAACAGCACCAATATTATGGGGATCGTGAACATTTTCTAATAAAACAGCAAGATCTGTTTGCCGTTGGGCTGCCAGCTGTTTTATTTTATTTAAACGCTCATTGGTCATGACTTAGTCGATTGCAAATAATTTAAACAGTTGATCATGTTTAATAAAAAACACAGGCTTTTTAAGTTGGCGTAGAGCATGAAAATCACCTAAACTTTGCGCGAGCTTTATTTTTTCAAGCTGTGCTTGTTCTTCTGAAACGTCAGGATTGTCACCGTAGACAATAATAAAGCTAACATCAAGGTGACCGCCTTTAAAATATTGACCAACAGAGTGTAAATATTGAGGCCCAGGGTAAGGAATGCACGGTTGGCAGTAAGTTTTTGATAGGTGCTGACACAGTTTTTCAAGTTTGTTTTTGTAACCAAAGCCAAAAAATAAAACAGCTATCATTTGATTTTTATGGCATAGCTTGTCCAGTTCTTCAAAAAAAACTTTGGGCGTTGTTGCTGTTGGGTCTTCAGGTTTTAAGTTCACTTGTTTTAGGTAATCATGGGCGAGTGATTTGGATAGAGCAACATTTGGTTCATCAAAAGGGTTAAGCTTAAGAAAATAGCCTAAGATTGCTGTGATTTGCATCCAAATATAGCTTTGAAGAAGAAGATTGTTTTGCTTAGCCGTCAAAGGAAATGTAAGCATATGGCTAAAAGTGTTTGATAAGGCTAGATTTGTATCTGTATTGATATGAATATAATCTTTTCGATCATTATCAATGTATTGTGAAGGTAGGGGAATAAAACCACAGTTGTTTTTTCCAGTACTTTCTGCAATCAGCTGCTCCACCCAATGGGTAAAATAAGAAAGTTGGTCAGGTAAATGTAAAATGAGCTTATTGCTGCCATAGTTTTGATATAGTTGAAAAACTTTAGCTGTAAACTGTTCAATCTGCTTTTGTAAATTTTGACCTTTTGCGTACTTTAAAAAACAATCTATATTCTCATTCAAGGCTGTAAAATTAATTAATGCAAAAGGTAAAAGGCCAAAGTACGAAATAGATGAAAACCTTCCACCTATGTCATCAGGAGTGATAAATTGATCATAGAAATTATGTTGACTTAAAGCAAAGTGCTGACTTAATGATGTGTTGGCATCAGATACACTTACAAAATGATGATCAGGGATATTAAGTTTTTGAAGATACTTGAAAACGGACATGGTTTCCAGAGTGCTGCCAGATTTAGAGGCAATAAAGAATAAGGTGTTAGGAAGGTCAACCCTAGATAAACAATCATGGATATGCTGGGTGTCAGTACTGTCTATGATATGAAAATGTTCAGCTTCATAAACATGAACCAAGGTTTTGGCAAATAAACTGGAGCCCCCCATGCCAACCCAAACAAAATCTAGATAGTTTGATTTTTTAATTTTTTCATAGAAGGCACTAACTTTTTCCTTAGAGTTGTTAATCACTTGATCAGACTCAACCCAGCCTAAACGGTTTGAAATAGCGTGTTGCTTTGTCAATTCAGATGACCAAAGAGTGGGGTCTTTTTGCTGAAGTCTATTAAAAATATTGTTAGATTTGAGCTCTTCAAGCAAGAGTTCATAATCGTTGGTTGACTTGTCCTCTAGATGCATTGTTTTAGTCTATTATTGAATAATAGGAGTATTGTCGAGATAAATGCAGCTTTATCAATGTAAACTTAAACGCTAGAGATACACATTGTTGTTTAGAATCGTGTATAAAAATAATAGTTTAAAAGACAAATGCTTTTTGCTTATGGTTTATTTACGATATAATATTAACAAGATATGAGTTTTTCGAGCGAAAATAATGGGTTTATGCCGAATGGGGGCTTTTTTTGGCAAAAATAAGTAAAATTTCTCCTGTTGTTGCAGACCGTAAAGCCGTTTTTTTGCGTTTGTACAATCAAGGAAAATTTATTGAAACCTTCCAATTGAAAAAAGGGTCTACTTTGGTGGGTAGAGACCCTTCAAATCAAATTGTGATTAAAAGTACGTTTGTATCTAGGCACCATTTTGTTATTGAAGTTTTAGATAGCGGCGTTGTTTATATACAAGATTTAAAAAGTAGAAATGGCACCTACGTTAACCGCGAAAGAATATCAAAAATAAAACTCTCTCATAAAGATAGAGTTATTTGCGGTCCATTTGAATTTATTTTTAATCAACCCCACTTTGATAAAGAAGAAGATAGTTCAGACTCCTTAACAGATTTAGAACTTACGGATAAAAGCACGACCACAAAAAGTAAAAGCAAAAGAAAAGCAAAGAAAATGCCTTCTTTGGATCAACAAGATTCAGGTGTTTCTTTATCCATTGAATACTTAGACCATAACGATCTTGATGTACCTACGATCATTACTGGTTTAGAGTCCACAAAAGGAAGCAATGCCACAAGAGAAGCTGATATGTCAGTTTTTCCAGATAGAGTGGTGCCTTTACAAAAAACATCAAAAACGAAAGTAATTATGATGGCTTTGGCCATGGTCGGGTTTTCTGCTGTTTTAGCTTATGGGATGTTTCTATTTCTACAAAAAAATGCACAAAAATCTCAGTTGGTCATGCAAGAAACAATGGAAGGTACAAGTCAAGAGGACAGCACTAGTGCACAATCAATAAAACCAGTATCTAAGGTTAAGAGCAAGAATGGTGTTTCTAAAGCAAAAAAAATGACGGGTTCAAAAACCAATAAAAGAGCATCATCTAAGAAAAACTTTAAAGTCAGTGATATCTTGGGCAATATTGGCGATGAAGAAATAGATTTCTCAGGTCTGAGTAATTTATCTAAGAGCACCAGTCAAAGAAGAAAAAATATTGCTAAAGCAATCAGTAAAGCTACGCTTTCAGTGGATGTTGAGCCACCAAAACATCAAGGCTCTTTTTTCTCATTCAATAAAGGCAAGGAAAAGAAAGTTAGTGTGGATAGTGCAAAAGAAGCGCTTAATTACCAGCGTTCAATAAAAAATCAGCTGGGTTTTGTGCAAAACTGCTTTGTTAGTTACGCTAAAAACCCTGAAAAGCCGGGTGTCATCTCATTAGAAATCAGTTTAGACAATGCAGGAAAAGTAAATCGAGAAAGAATTGACTCTGATCATTTTAAAACCAGCAGGCTAGACCAATGTTTAAAAAAAGGCGCTCAAGATATTGTAGCCGACTCAAAGCCTCCTTGGGAGGGTTTTACCGCAAGCTACAAATTTAAATTTGCCGGTGTTAAAAAGAAAAGTTTTGATTCCTAAAAGTTAATTTAAATACTATCGTTGTATATAAAGGTTTTATTCTAATCCTAACCTTAAGTTACGCATGCTGACGGTAATGTTTTAATTGAAAGGGTTAAAGAAACGTATATATAAAATTAGGCTGACCGGCTTTATATTTACATAGGGTGCTTTAAATTGAAGCCAATAATCAATAAATAGAGAAAAAATAATTTATATAGGCTCAAAGGATTGTTTGGCATAGCCCAATGAGAACTCGCTGCATGAAATCTATTTTGTTCTCATAATTTGTCACGATATAAACTTGAAGTACTTCAGGCTTGGGTATTTCACAATCTTTTTTTTGCGCTAAAATCGAAACCAATCAAAATAAATAAGATAAGCTCAAGCAGTGATATCAATCAAGCCAGAGCAGTCATCACTTTCTATTATTAGAAGGTATATTTGATACCAAAGGTAGGAGATATCATGTTGACGGGTAAATCAAACTGGAAATAGCTGACTTTAAAGTACAGAGAGTAATGTCTTAATAAGGTGTAATACTCAATACCAGCAGAACCTGCTATACTCATTTTATATTTTTCACCATCAACAAATGCCGGCCCAGTAGAAACAACACCACCACCAGCCGCTACAAAGGGGTTCCATCTCCCAATTGGTTTTTGTAGTTTTAAAAGTAGATTTCCAGAAAAGAAATTAACGCCACCTTCAAGTTGGGGGTCTTCAGGAGCGGCTTCATGAATGGCAAAGCCAAACAAGCTTTCAATGCTGATATTTTTTGAAATGTCGTATCCCATGTTGAATGATAGTGCTGTTCCAGGATTGGTTGTTGTTTCCCCCGGTAGCGTTCCATCAATGGCACCGTTGACGATTGAGATACCTATATCAGCACCAATATAAAAGCCTTTTTCTATGTCATCGGGTAAACGTCTAAATTCTCCAAATAAGTTTTCAGCATGCAACAAAGACGTTGTCATGAATACAGCGATAAGGCTTATTACTTTTATTTTTTTCATAATCTCTTCTTTCTTAAGTTGCTAAATTAAAGGTAAATGGGTAGACCACTTCTACGACACCGCCACCAGGCTTTGGAAAGGGCATTCTTCTAACCACACGTTGAATGCAACCCTCAACAGCAGCGTTATTCATGCCCGTTTCAGCAATACTGGTGCTTGTAACTCGACCCTGTAAACCAATAACAAATCTAACAACAATTTTACCTCTTAACTTAGGTTGTCGAATAACTTGTCTTTCATAGCAAGATCGAATTTGTCCTAGGTGGTTTCTAATAATTCTTGCAATGACATCTTTGGGAATATTACCTTGGATATAAACTTCTTCATCATCGATACTAGCAGACACGGCAACATTTTTTTTACCTGTTCCAAAATCAGAAAGGCCTCCCATATTTTTATTTCCGCCACCTTTACCTTTAGTTCCTAAACCTTGGCCAATTGAGGCTGTATTATTTCCTCCACCAGACGCTGATCCTCGTATACCTTTACCTTCTCTTACAGTTGTTTCACCCGGTAAACCATGTCTTGCGTTTTTGCTGCCTAGCTTATCAATGGACTCAGTAATATTGGAGCCAGAGCCAATTAAATCATTTAAAACAGAGTTATTATTTTTACTAAAGAAACTTAAAACACCTGTTTTGTTAACATCTACACGGTTGGTCTTTTTGCCGGTTCTACCTTTAACTCCACGGCCTCTGCGGCCTTCTTTGCCGCCAGCCTTTGCACCGCTACCTTCTTTGCCAACATTGCCGCGCAGCTTTTTTGAACGCACTATGGCAGGTTGGTATTTTTTCATTTCTTTGTTTTGAACAACAATTTTTTTGTATTGTTTACGTATTTTTTCAGTCTTGTCTTCCAGATCAGGTTTTGGCATGACATAAGCTAAAATAAATAATGCTAAGTGAATAGCTGCTGAGACTGCAAACCATCGAACAAAATAGGGGTCCTTAATTTGTTGTCTCCAGGAAAAAGGTATGGCCGTTTCATCTTGCGAGACGGTTTCAAAATAAATAATGACCGTATCATAAACAAGAAAGCCTTTACTTCCAATGGGAAGTGTTGATTCTTTGTAGTTTTTTTTATCTATTCCAACTTGATCTTCAACTGCAGTCAGTTGATCGCCGTATTCTAAATAACCACTGGCATCAGGCGTGATCTTTAAGGTAATGGTTCCGTCGGTGTTGAGTTTTAAGAGATCTAGTTTTTTACTGATATAGTCAGATGGTAGTTTTACAGCAGCTTTTTTATGCGCACCAAAATACAGAAGCTCATTTTTTTGCAGCAAGGAGTCATCAACAATCTGATTAAACGCTAAAACAGTTACGCGTAAGCGAAGTTTGTCAGAATTGTGTATGGGCACACGTTCATTTTTATCCACCTTAAAACTAATTTTTAAGGTTTCGTCATCAAATAAGATGCTTTGATTTTTACTTCTAGGTTTTAATGGCTTCATTAAAAGTCCTCAACGGATCTTATAATATTGGGAATAAAGGATTCGTCAAGATTCAATAAACGTTTAAAGTAAGTTTCAGGTCTTTCTTTGACAGTTACACCATCAGGTTTCTTAACATTTCCTAAAATATCGACTTCATCAAAGTTATAAACCGTAACTTTGGGGTTCTTTTTTGCGCCAGTACTTTGTGCAAAAACAGTTGTTACGTTGGAACAAGCAAGAACAACTATTATTGAATAAAACAATGGGCTGAGTTTTTTTTTCATTACTTTTCTCCTCCTAAAACTTTTGGTTTAGGTTGTTTCATGGATTGTGCCTGCCTAAGCATATTATACACTGGATGCGTTTTTGGGATAGTTTTTCCTTTTAAATTAATAAAACGCTTATAGTTTCTTATGGCAGCCTGTTTGTTTTTAAGCTTTAAATGATTAATTAAACCTAAATTAAAAGCATTTTCTGCAAAATTGGGGTTAACCATGCTGATTTCTGTAAAATGTTTGTTGGCTTCCTCAATTTGGTTTTTTGCAATTAAAGCAACACCAAGATTAAGTTTAGCACTTTGATTTAAAGCCTCAATTTTCAGTGCCTTTTGATACATTTTTATAGCATCATCAAAGTTTGCATGCTCAAGGTAAATATTGCCAAGATTAATCACGGGCTCAATTAAATTTTTATCCAAATTAATGGCTGAGTTAAACTCTTTAATAGCACTGTTATAAAACCCCATCTTTAAATAAACCATACCTAGGTTATTGAATGTTTCAGCATTTTTAGGGTTGTATTTTTTTGCTTTTTGAAAGGTTAGTTCAGCAAGCTCACTTTTCCCAGTCTCATAGTAGAGTAAGCCTAAGTTATTGATGGCATAAACATTGGTTTTATTCTTTGACATAATGCCTTGAATGTTAACCAAAGCTTTATCCTTGTTGCCAAGCTTTCTTTGAGCAGTAATGAGGTTGTTGGCTATGGTCCAGTTGTTTTTATTTTTACGCGCAACTTCAGCAAACAGACGTAAAGCATTTTTATCATTGCTGGCCAGGGATGAATAAGCCAAGTTCAACAAAATTGATCTATCTGAAGGACGAATCAAAGAAGCATTCTCATATGCTTGTTTTGCTTTTCTGTGCAAGTCAAGTAAGCGGTATATATCAGCTAAGCGTGTGTATGCAGACACTGCTCTTGGGTTTGCATTGATGGCGGCTTCACTTTTTCTGATCTGAGAAGATAAAGATTCTGCTGAAGAAGTTTTTGCTTGGTCAGGGACCAGAAACTCAGATCGATCAGTCACAACACTTTTTGTTTCTGGCTTCAATAGCCCCGCTTTTGAATTAAAGGCAATAAGCGGTTCATTGATAAACCATTGGATATAAGATTCACCTTGACGCTGAGGATATTTATCCGGTTTGTATTGCGTTAGGTTATCATATGCTTTAACAGTCCAGTCATTGTAAACATTAAGCTCAAAGGCTTTAGTTATTGCTTTTTCATAGGCTTCAATTGCCTTTTGCTCAATAGGTAAGGCTCTATTCTGTAGTTCCTCTTGATACATTTGCTCTTGTTCCATGCTCAATCCATTAGGAATTGGGGCGTTGAACAAGGCCAAACTGAAGTTTTGGTAAATAAGACCAACATGGTATAGAGATTTTACACCAACTTCAGCATCTCCAAGATCAATGATAGAAAAGTAATCATCTTTAAGTTCTTTTAAAAGCTTAGCTTTTCTTTCAATCGAAGAAGCAAGAGCTCTTTGAGGCATTCTAAACTTTATGGCATTGAAGGCATCAAATTTATCCTGAGTAAGCTCAAATTGCGCCTTGGCTGCGTAAGATACACCCGATTTATAGCGCTTTGCGTGCTTGACAGCTTCATTGTATGAGGCGTTTCTAGCATTGAGGTTACCAAGGTTTTTCTGGGCAAAGCCACGTCTATAAGAGGCTTCGGCAAACTTTTCTTTGTGTTTTGGGTATCGTTTCGGAAAATTATAAAAAACAGCGCTGGCTTTTTTCCAGTCTTTCATTTTTTCATAAATGAGTCCAGTTGCAAAGTAGGCATCATGAACGTCATCAGATTTTGGATAGCGACTGATGTACATCTTGTAATTTTTTAAGGACTGATCGTATTGCTTTAAGTGTTCTCTGTACAATGCAGCATTGTACAAAGCTGCTGAAGCAAGTTCAGATTTTGGAAAGCGTGTGGCCAAGATTTCAAACTGTTCTGAAGCATTTTGATAGTCCAGTTTATTGTCAAAGTGGGTTGCCAAGGCCAAAATCATTTTAGGCACCAAGGGAGACTTTGAATAGTCTTTTAAAAAACGTCTGGATGTCTTAAGGGCAGCATTAGAATCATTACCGTTCAAATAATCAATTGCTGCGTTGTACAAGGCTTTGTCAGCAAATTTTGATTCAGGGTATTTGTTGGCTAAGCTTTCATATTTTCTTGCGGCTTCAATAAATTTGCTTTTTTCTTCCAAGCCTTTGGCTTTTTGGAAAATAGACCCTTGAATTAGCTCAAGCATGAGCTTTTTATTTTCTGGGGTGGCAAAGCTTTTTACACGCAGATAACTTGAAGCATATTTTTCAAGGTTGTCCCAGTCTTTTTGAATATTGTAAATATCTAAAATCAGGTGTCTTGAGGCATTGGCAGCGGGAGAGTTTGGATAACGCCTAATGACATCAAAGAATATTTTTTGAGCTGTATCAAATTGATTATAGTTGTAATAAAGTTGGGCAATTTGAAAATAGACTTTTGAAGCTCGTTCATCTTTGGGATAACGTTTTTGATAAGCCGAATCAGCAGCAATTAGCCTTTTTGCATAGTTTGAAAGCGGTGTACTAGCATAGGTATCACTTTTTTTATTTTTGATTGTTTTTTCAACCGTCGCATAATAGGCTTCTTCTAGACGGCTTAGTGAATCGATTAAACCAATCAAGGCAAGTTGGTTTTTTGCACCATCTTTTTGTGCTTTAAGCATAGCCGCGTACTGCTCAGCGGACTTGTCATAAATTTTATTTTTAAATAAGAGATTTGCGTATAAAAAACGCATTTCATAGCCATTTTTATGGTTAGCAAACCATTTTACATAATTGGCATAAAACTTCAGAGCAAGTTGCGTATAGTTTTTTGCTTTGACCTTATTAGTGGTCTCACTTTTTTGTGCCATTTCATGATGATGCTTTGATAAGAACCGTGCATAAACTTCAGAGCGGTTATAGGCATAGTCTAAAGAATCGCTGCGACCTTTGTTTTGTCTATGCCAGGCAGATCCAGGCAAATATCTTGGCATGAAGATTTGCATTTCACGCATGGCGCGCTGGAGCTGCTCACTTTTTTCATAAGATTCAATAATTTTTGAGTGATGTCTGGGGGCATCAGGGTGATAAGGGTCTAAAGAAATGAGTTTCTTTAAGGCATTAACCGCTTTGTTGTACTCAGATTTTTCAAAGTAGATATTGGCTAATTTTTCAATAACCAAACGAGCATACTCAGGTTCACCGATGGATACAAAATAGCGTCGGGCCGGTTCAATCAGACCCAGATCTGAGTAAAAGAGTATAAGATCTTTAAGCGCCTCTCTACGTAAGTTGATCTCACTTTCTTTGTCTTTAGAAATTTTAACTACTTTCTGCATGACTTTAAGGGCGCCATTAACGTTGCTTTTATTGTAGTAGCACCAAGATATCTTATACAGAGCACTGGTTTTAAATTGATTTTCTGATTTTAAAACAACACCGTAAGCATTGATGGCTTTATTAAATGACCGGTTATTGAAATAATAATCGCCAAGAGTCATATAAGCACCGGTAGCATATTTACTTTTTGGAAAGCGCTTAATTAACAGTTTAAGGTACTTGACCGCGTCTTTTGAGTTGATTTCACTGGCATGAAAACCTGCCAAAAACAGAACTTCATCTAAGCGGTCATAGTTTGGCGCAATTTTAACAATTTTTTTATAAAGGTTAAACGATCGTTCACCAGAAAACTTCGGCTCAACAGGTTCCTTGGCAATTTTCTTTTTTAAATAGAGATCATATCTTCGCTCAAACTCATCCATTTTTTTAAAGTATTCTGAGCGTTCATACAACCAATACAAATCAGCCATTCTAAAATAGACTTCAGCTGTCTGATTGGCTGGTTGCTTACGTTTTGCAAGTCTATTTAATAGGCGCAACTCTTCACGAATTTTTGCTGCCAATGCGGCGTCAACCTTATAGTCTGGAATATTAAATGCCTTAAAAATAGGGTTGGATATTTGTCCAGTTCTTTGTTCAGCTTTTTTTTCAACTGCAAAAGACGGTTGAACTGGGCTGATTAAATTAAGGACTAGGCAAAGAACGAGTATTTTTTTTAAATCTGTTAAGCTCAAGTATGTTCTCCAAACTACAAAGTAGCGCTACTACTTTTTCTCTGAGGTTTTGTCCTTACATATAGACTTAAGATTATACAGGTAATAGCCGGTTTCGTCAGCCCAATATTCACCGGTGTAATCCCACCAAACCATAGACTCTTTCAAACTGTCTGTGAACTCGGGTTTTATAAGGTTGGCATTGATATCCACTGGAGGTGCAAGGCGTAATGAGCGTGTTTGTAGAATTTTTCTTTCTGTGCTGACAATCTCATATCTTAAAAAGTCTTTTAAGGTAAAAAAGTCTTCTATTAATTGTCGGGTTTGTTTCAGCTTTTGCCCGGCTAACCAGCTGGCTTTTTGAGTCAACTCACGTTCTTTTTGTGTGATCAGGTTAATGATTAGTTTAGCGTTGTTTTGATCAAGTTTTCCTAAAAGCTCGCGTTCTTTTTGTAAAGATTCTATATACTGGTGAATTCCCCAGAAGTCTCTATTGGCACTGGCAAGATTGAACAGGTTTCTATAGCGATAGACTAACTTTCCAGATCTTTCTCTTTGTTTGCCTGTCAAAGCGTTATAATAACGCTTGGGAGACCGGTTCTTTTTAGCAAAGTCATCAATTTGACGAGCAATTCCTTTAAACTCACCTTCAACCCCGCTAAGCGCGGTTAAAGCATCATCATACAAACATAACTCCAAAAATATAGCGCCTTTGAGTAAGTACGATTTTAAAAAGTAAACCTGTTCGTAAAAAGGAGAGTTAACTGAGTGCAAAACAGATAAAGAGGCATTAAACTGACGCATCTTAAACAAAGCCCAACTTGATTCATACAGACCTTGTGGGTAATAATTATTGTCTTTTTCAACTTTTTTGTAATAGACAATAGCCAACGGATAGTTGCGTTGCTCATAGTATATCCGGCCCAAAGCAAGATTGGCAAGCTGTTTGAGGCGAACTTCTTCATAGTAGACTTTGTTTTTGCGTTCGTTAGAGATGCTTTTATAAAACTCTATGGCTTTTGAATAACTTTCGTTTTTTATGGCAATTGCCCCTAATAAATAGCGAGAAGCCAAATACAGGCGATTGTTTTTTGATATTGAATATAAAAGTTTAATAGCTCTTCGGTAATTTTTTTTATGATACAAGTCTTTTGCAACAAAGTAACGAAACTCTTCTTTTAATGACTTAGGAACTTTGTTGTCACTGATGGTTGATGCCAAGTATAAGATGAGTTCATCATCTTTTAAATGTTGAGCAATGGCAATAGATTGCCGTAAGGACTCATGCGTATAAACTCGGAGCTTGTCATTTTCAACAATGTCCACATAATACAAAAGAGAGGCATAATAGGCTCCCATTTGACTTAAGCTTTTTGCAATGTAGTATTTTGAATAGCCATACTCGGGAAAAGACTTGAAACGTGAAGTATTGAGGATTTTACTGAAGATTATAAAAGACCTTTCATAGTTTTGCTTTTTATATTCTATACGACCTTCATTAAGTGTGTCGACCAGTCGGGTATACAAAGGGTTGTTCCGTACCAAACGAGATCGTTTTTCCAGTTCACGATCAATTCTTCTTTCAACCAAGTTAGACTTTTTTTGGTTTTGGCCAATCTGCTCAATGTTTTGTTTTGAGCGAGCGCAGCCTGATAAGGCAAGGCTGGCGCACAGCAGTGAAAAACCTATAAGTGAGAAGCTGGATTTGGTTTTTTTAAAAAGCATTATATATTAGTCCTTTGGGGTTGAAGGTAAAAAGAATGACAAACCAATGGAATAAACTCTGTTATTTGCGATCTGATTGAATGGCGCTCCTTCACGTACTGTGAAGTTTCTAAAATCAAGCTTTAAAGCTGTAGATTGGTTTAAAAATATTTTTAAACCCGTACCCACATTGATTCCGAAGCGTTGAGATCGCTCATTGTCAAACATACCGGCACCGGCAAGAAAGTACCAGTCAAAATGGTAGATTTTTTTTGAGAATATAGCGAACTTACCATAAATTGGAGAAAAAATAAGGTTAGCAAAATAAATGTTTTTGGCTGGATCGGGAGCAGGGTCAAGATCAACACCGCAGGTTGATACGGGGTTCATCATCAAGTCAGTGACGATCAAGTTTGGAGGGCAGGGGACATTTTGTAAGTCATCAATAATGGCACGTTCTTGGTGAAAAACTCTTGAATAAGATGCTTCAATGGCAAAACCTTCTTTAATATGGAAAGTAGGTCTGATTTGCACAAACTCGTAGAACAAAAATTGGTTGTCAGCATTGATACCAAGGTCAAAACCTATTTCTGCGCGTCCTTTTTTTCTAAAAACACGTCTTTGAACAACATCGATACCTTCTTTTCTGTAAGAACCTATGGAAGTATTGGTGTTTTTATTTTTAGTTTGTGAAACAGCGAGATTTGGTGCTGCAAAAAGTGCTGCAAGCAAAATACCAGTGAACGTTACTTTTATATTCATTATGCCCTCATGATTGATGTTTTTAGAAATATAACTTGTGGACCAATTTTTACCATGGTTCTTTGTTAAGAGTAACAAAAGCTAAAATCTTTTTCAATTTTATTGAATAAATTCAACACAATAATTGTTAAGCCCTAGAGCAAATTAAAGACCTAAAAAAGTAGACTTTTTGTAAAGTTAGCTTGAGTCAAGTCTGTTGTGCAGATAAAAGAATGGTGAGGTAAGTTTAAAAAAACTGTATGCTTAATAAAACAAAACACAATACTGTAAAGCGTTCAACGGCGCACTCACAGCTTTTTCGTCAAACCAAAGCGTTTTTAAAGACGCATAAAATTTTAAATAAAAGTAAGGTTGTTGCTATTTCTGGTGGTGTAGATTCAGTCGTCTTATTTTTTATGATGGCTGAAATATCAAAGCAAGAAGACTTAGGTCTACCGCTACCTGTGTATATATCCCATCAACAAAGAGATAAAAAGGAAGAAAGTAAAGATATAGAAGTCATAGAAAAATTACTCGCACGCTATGAACTTGAACTTTGTATCAAGCCTTTAAAAGTGAAGAAGAGCATACTGTCTGAAGAGCAGTTAAGATACTTGCGTTATGATGCACTGCTTGAGTATGCGCAAGAAAAAAAATGTGAGTGTATAGTTAGTGGCCACCATGAAGATGATCAAATTGAAAATTTTTTTATTCGACTTTTTTCTGGGGCACATTTTCAAGGTTTGTCAGGGATGGCTGAAAAGTCTAGAGAATACTTCTATAAACCTTTTTTAAATGTACCAAAAAAAACTTTGCTTAGTGTGGCAAAAGATAATGACTTGTTGTTTAATCTTGACTCTAGTAATGATGATACAGGTTTTACAAGAAATCACATCAGAAATATTTTGCTCCCATTCTTAAGTTCACACTATGGCAACCAATACAAAACCAATATTTTAAGGTTTGCTCAAGATGCAAAGGATATTGTAAATCACCTAAAGTCAGATGTTGATGACATGCTTCGAGTTAGTAAAATAGAAGAGGGATGTTTTTTAAGAAAACCTTTGTTGGTTTTTTCAGATTTGCAATTAAAGTTTTTTTTTAGATTTATCTTTGATGAAAAAAGCGATCAACTTAATGCTGATCAACTCAGCGCAATGGTTCACTTGTTACGTAAAGGTGAGGGCTATTACAGCTTGACCAACAAAGCTATCTATAAAGTCCAAGAAGATAAAATATCAGTTCAATACAGAACTTGATTAATTGTTTGTATGAGCTCAGACTTATCTAAAAAAATATGGGTAAAATTGAAAATACAAAAGCAACAAAAAAAATAAACGGTTAAAGAACTTAATACTGTATTTTATAATCGTAATGTTAGATAAAGTAGAACACAGTTTAGTTTTAAACATTCTTATGAGAGGTATGTTTTGAAGTCAAATCGAGTTTTTTTATGGTTATTGTTGGCAGTATTGTTTTTTTTGGTTTTTCAATCTTTTGAAAACTTTTCGCAGGAAAAACCTTTGGAGTTGTCATACAGTGACTTTAGAAAAAGTGTTAGAGCGGGACATGTTAAAAGTATTGAAGTTGGTCAGGAAAGATTAAAAGGTCAGTTTTTTTCTAAAAAAGAAAATGAGAGTATCTCTTCTGAAATAGATGAAAAAATATTTACAAGCAACTGGTTTGGTGAGGCAGATGAGCTGGTACAGTTTCTTGAAGAAAATGCTGTTGAAGATATAAAATTAGAATCTTTTAGCAGGCAGGGGTTTTTAAGGAATATTCTGCTCTGGACAGTGCCCTTTATTTTTGGATTTATTTTATTGTTGTTTTTATTGCGGCAAGTTCAGTCTGGTAATGGCAAAGCCATGAGCTTTGGTAAATCTAAGATAAGAATTGCTGACCCTAAAAAAACGAGAGTGACCTTTGCAGATGTTGCTGGGGTTGAAGAAGCAAAAGAAGAACTTGAAGAGGTTATCGACTTTTTAAAATCACCTAAAAAATATACGGTGCTTGGCGCTAAAATACCAAAAGGGGTCATGTTGGTAGGAGCCCCAGGAACAGGTAAAACACTGTTGGCTAAAGCAGTTGCGGGTGAGGCGCATGTTCCTTTTTTAACAATATCTGGTTCTGATTTTGTGGAGATGTTTGTTGGTGTTGGTGCTTCTCGCGTACGTGACTTATTTGAACAAGCCAAAAAATCAGCACCGTGTATTGTGTTTGTTGATGAAATCGATGCTGTAGGAAGAAAACGAGGAGCTGGTTTAGGTGGCGGTCATGATGAGAGAGAGCAAACTTTAAATCAACTGTTAGTGGAAATGGATGGTTTTGAAGACAACAATGGCATAATCATGATGGCGGCAACCAACCGTCCAGATGTATTAGACTCTGCCTTGTTAAGACCAGGGCGTTTTGATCGACAAGTTATTGTATCTAGACCTGACTTGAAGGGTAGAGAGGGAATATTAAGAGTTCATACCAAAAACACACCTTTAAATGAAGACGTTGATCTTAACACCTTAGCAAGAGCAACATCAGGTTTTACAGGTGCAGACATACATAATCTTGTAAATGAAGCGGCTTTGATGGCCGCTAAACAAGGCTTGAAAACAATTACTATGGATTGTTTTGAAGAAGCCAAAGATAAAGTTATTTTGGGCAAGGAAAGAAAAACAACAATCATGAATGAACATGATAAAAAACTGACTTCATACCATGAAGCTGGGCATGCTTTGGTCGCTAAGCTTTTGCCAGACACAGACCCCGTTCATAAAGTGACCATTATTCCCAGGGGTATGGCTCTAGGGGTAACCCATCAAATGCCAACTGAAGATCGCTATACTTTAAGTCAAAATCAAGCTGAGTCTAGTATAGCCATATTAATGGGAGGACGTTTGGCAGAAGAGATTGTTTTTAAAATGAAGTGTAACGGCGCATCCAATGACATTGAAAAAGCAACCGAACTAGCAAGAAGAATGGTTTGTGAATGGGGAATGAGCAGCATTTTAGGACCCATTGCTTTTGGTCAAAATGATCAAGAAATTTTTCTAGCCAAAGAAGTTGGGCATCAATCCAACTACAGTGAGAAAACGGCTCAGCAAGTTGATGCTGAAATTAAAAAAATCATTGATAGAAACTATAAAAAAGCAAAAGATTTGCTGCAAAAAAACAGAAAAACTTTAGATAAAATTGCTTTGACTTTACTTGAAAAAGAAACTTTATCAGGAAAAGATTTGGATGTTTTGATGGCAGGACAGGAACTGTCTAAGGCTTAACCAATAGTAAAGGGCATCAATAACCAAATAATTTGAGAATATTTTATGTCTGAGTAATCTTCATTAAGAAATATATGTAATTTATTTGCTGGAGAGCGTTTGCTTCTGATAGACTATAAAATACAGTGTCAATGCAATCTATAGATAGTTTAAAAGAATCCTGATGATAGAAATGCTGCAATCCATTGTAGATTATTTTACCTCTCATTCAATTATTGATTTAATCGATATCATTGCCGTATCGCTGATTGTTTTTGCTTTTTTACGTTTTATTAAAGGAACAAGAGCAATATACATGCTGATAGGCTTAAGCTTTGCCTTATTGGTTTTTTGGTTGTCTTTGGTGTTTAATTTGCAGACCCTGAATTGGATTTTATCGCATTTACTCAGTAGCTTAGTGTTTATATTGATTATATTATTTCAAGCCGAAATTAGAAGAATGCTAACACGCGTGGGTAGAGCCCCAGTGTTTTCATTTCTTGATACAGCCAATGAATCAAGAGCCATTGAAGAGTTGGTTAAAGCGTGTACATCTTTGGCCAATAGAAAGATAGGTGCATTGATTGTTATTCAAAAAGAAGCAGATGTCATGGAGTATATTGATGTGGGAGTCAAGCTCGATGCACTGGTTTCAAAAGAGTTAATCTCAAGTATCTTTTTACCCTCATCGCCTATTCATGATGGAGCAATCGTTGTTAAGCAAGATCAAATTTTAGCTGCCGGGTGTTTTTTACCCTTATTGATGTCAAGCAAGATCAACAAGAATCTTGGTACACGTCATAGAGCTGCTGTTGGTATTACAGAAGAAACCGATGCATTGGTGATTGTTGTTTCTGAAGAGAAAGGGTGGATTTCAATAGCTAAAGAAGGCCAACTCTTAAGTGGTATAGAAGCAACTAAACTAAAAGAGCTCTTAGCTCAGAATATGCTTTTTGGAGCAAAAGCATGAAGAAGAATAGTAGGTTTTTAATGCAGTTGATGGCCTCTAAAGCGGACCTTGCACTTAAGCTGCTCTCCGTTTTTATTGCTTTGGTGTTGTGGACTTACGTTAAAAGTGAGCAAAAACAACAGCGTAGTTTAGATGTTGAGCTTGAGCTGGTCAATGTGCCAGAACATCTTATGTTGGAAAGAGAGATCGATGCCCAAATCAAAGTTAGGGTTTTGGGACCAAAAAGTAGAGTAGAGAATATGAATCAAGAGTACTTAGGTACCTTGCCTCTTGATCTCAGTCAGAGCCATATTGGGTTGAATACTTTTTGGATACAAGAAGATGATTTTAAGCTGCCCTATGGGATAAAAATAGATCGTATCATGCCTCAAATTATTCGTATTGACTTAGACAAGGCCATCACTAAAACCCTTCCGGTTTTACCTAAATTTGTTGGTAAATTACCTGAAGGCTTTGAAATGACTTCATATGATCTTGATCCAGAAGCGGTAACCGTTAAAGGAACCCAAAGGAGCATGCAGTCTCTAAAAAAACTATATACTACGGATATCGACTTGAATAGCATGCGTTCTTATTATGAACAAGAAGTTCCCATAGATACCAGTACGCTTAATGTTAAATTGCAAGCTGACTCAGCTTTGCTGCGGGTAAATATTAAAGAGAACATGGTCAGCAAAGTGTTGAAGAAAGTTGTTGTTCAGCATGATCGTGAGCAGTATCGGGTTAATCCCAAGTATGTCAATATTACCGTAGAGGGTATGGCCGGAGATATGCTGTCACTCGATCAAAAAAACATTAATGTAGAAATAGAAGCCTTACCCAATTTGTTTAAACCTGCCGTTAACCTTGTACCCACTGTAACTGGGTTACCTAAAAATGTTGCGTATACAATTTCTCCGGATAAAGTCAGAGTGCAAAAAATTAAGAAGTAGTGGATCAATGAATCTTTAATAAATTAAATATATAGAAGAAAATATAATTTGGAGTTAAGAAATGAAACTTTTTGGAACAGACGGTATTCGAGGTAGAGCAAATATTTTTCCAATGACAGCAGATACTGTGGTCAAGGTAGGGCAGGCTCTAGGTCTTTTGCTTGAAGAAAAAAAGCAGAAAAAAGTTTTAATTGGTAAAGACCCACGTTTATCGAGTTATATGTTTGAGCAAGCCATTGCTGCGGGCCTTATGTCTACGGGAGTAGAAGCAATGTTGGTGGGACCAATGCCTACACCTGCAATATCGTATTTAACAGAAAGTATGCGAGCTCAGGCAGGAGTTATGATTTCTGCGTCACATAATCCCTATGAAGACAATGGTATTAAAATCTTTGGACCCGATGGCTTTAAGTTAAGTGACGAGAATGAAGCTTTTATTGAAGATTTGGTTGAAAACAGCTTAAAAATAGAAAAAAGATTGAAGGCAGATGTTTCTGGTAAAGCTTATCGTATCGAAGATGCCAAGGGCCGTTATATATCGCATTTAAAATACAACTTTCCTAAAGCCTATGACTTGATAGGGTATAAAATAGTTATTGATTGTGCCAATGGTGCGGCATATAAAATAGCGCCAACAGTTTTTGAAGAGTTGGGTGCTCAGTGCATTATTATTGAAAATCAACCCAACGGTACCAATATTAATAAGAACTGCGGAGCTGTTTACCCGCAAAGGATGCAAAATGCAGTTTTAGAGCATAAGGCTGACTATGGTATTTGTTTGGATGGCGATGCCGACCGTATTGTGATGTGTGATGAAAATGGCGCAGTTCTAGATGGAGATGATTTGTTGTTCATCTTGGTCAGCGCCATGGTTGCAAACGATAACAAGCCTCAGGGTATTGTTGGGACTTTAATGAGTAATATGGCATTGGAAAATTACTGCAATGACAATGGTATCCAATTTTTAAGAGCAAAGGTTGGGGATCGATATGTGGTTGAAAAAATGCGAGAAAATAAGTGGTCTCTGGGTGGAGAGTCTTCAGGACATATCATTTATTTACCCAATTGTAATACCGGGGATGGTATCATGAATGCTTTGTTGATTGCAGCAGTATTGTGTCAAACAGGAAATAAACTTTCAGAAATTGCGCAGTCATTTAATAAATATCCACAAGAAATGATCAATGTTGAAGTGAAAGAAAAAAAACCTCTTGAGTCATGTGTGGCTCTGAGTAAAAGCATTGAGCGGGCTAAGAAGAACTTGAATGGGGAAGGAAGGGTCTTGGTCAGGTATTCGGGTACAGAAAATAAACTGAGAATCATGGTTGAAGCTCACTCAGAGAATGTTTTAAAAGAACAGCTAAAAAAGCTTGTTAGCACTGCTAAAAGTGAGTTAAGTTGAGTGAATGATTGATTTGGGTGTTAACGTTGACCATGTTGCTACTTTGCGGCAAGCAAGAGGAACGGATTATCCCAGTCCTGTAGAAGCCGCAAAAATAATTCAAAACGCTGGGGCAAATAACATTACCTGTCATTTGCGTGAAGATAGAAGGCATATTCAAGATCAAGATGTTTACAATATTAGTAAAGCCATAACTATTCCTTTAAATTTTGAAATGGCTGCTCGCCAAGAAATGTTTGAAATTGCTTATGATATTCAACCTCATACTGTAACGTTGGTTCCTGAAAAACGTGAGGAACTGACAACCGAACATGGCTTGGATATTAGTCAGTTGGACCAGTCTGCACAGCAATCGATTGAAAAACTATCTAAGCATGGATGTAGAGTTTCATTATTTATTGATGCCCACCATAAATCTATTGATGCTTGTATCAACTTAGGAGTGTCGGAAATAGAAATCCATACAGGTTTTTACGCGGATGCCAAAGATGAGCAAAGCAAAAAACTAGAGTTTGAAAAAATTGCATCTGCGGTTGACTATGCTCATACAAAAGGCTTGATTTGTCACTTAGGTCATGGTTTGAATCAAAATAACCTTGAAGTTTTTAAAAGTTTGCCTATTGAGTCAATGCAAATTGGACATGCGCTGATTGCCGATGCTGTGTTTCTAGGTTTGGATAAGGTAACCAAACAATACTTAAAGCTTCTGAAATAAAAAAATTATTCTACGCTATCTAAGTAAACAATATTTTTAAACGGTAACTTTTTCTTTTGTGCATCAAAAACAGTTTTATCACCCACTACAACCCAAACAAATTCATTAGGCTGGATAAGCTTTTTTGCTAGAGTTTGTGTCTTTTGGATATTAAGGTCTTTCAAGGCTTTGCTATAATTTTGGAAAAATGAGTAGTCTAAGTTTTTGTGGTTTAGATCATCAAAAATTCCAACATTTGCATCATTGTTTTGAAATAAAGATAACAAGGATAATATTTCATCTTTTTGTTTTGCTTTGAATTCAGCATTATTAATAGGTTTTGGCCCAGATATGTTTTTGAGTTCACGGTAAATTTCTAAAATAGACTCAACTGTTTTATCTATTTGTACGCTGGTTGAAATTTTTAAAGGTCTTTTGCCAAGGGTATAGTTTATTTTTGATCCCGCACCATAAGACCAGTGTTTATCTTCTCTAAGGTTCATGTTTATTCTAGATGTGAATGATCCGCCTAAAATGTTATTCAATATGTTCAATTGAGGTGATAGGTCAGGATTGAAGGAAACAATCAGTGTTGCCGCAGAGATAGTTGCTTGTTGCGAATTATCTTTATGAATAAAATACAGCGTGTTTTTAGGGAAGTCTTTTCCAAGGTTGGCCAAGGATAATTCTGCAGTACTATTTTTAATCGACATTTTCCCAAAATATCGATTAAAAGTGTTTTCAATGGTCTTTTTTGGCAAAGAAGAACTAATGGTAATATGCAATGGAGCTTGAAAAACAGCTTGATGTTTATTTTGAACATCATTGATAGAGATTTTTTCAACCGTGGTCAACGTACCTGTTCCCGACCAGGGTTGAGCGTAAGGCGTGTTCTTAAAAACAATATCCATTAATGTTCTTGAAGCCATAGCTCCAGGGATATTTAATCTTTGTTCAATTGTTTGTTTTAATATGGTTTTTGCTTTATCAAAATTTTTATTATTGTATTTTGGTCTTTGTATCAACTCTTGCACAATTTTTGTTGTCTCAGCAAAACTAATATTGAGTCCAGAGTAGCTTATGCTTGCTTGATGTAAACTGCTATTGACATGAATATTGGTTCCCAGTTGGTCAAGCTTTGAGCTGAGCTCTGAGGCAGAGTACTTGTGATGAGATTCTTTAAGTAAGTCTTCAAATAAATAACTGGTTCCTGGTTTTTCATCAAACAAAGCCCCTTGCTTGGACCTGATTTTGACACTGAATAGAGGTGCCGCCTCATTGGCTATATAAGTTACCGTAACACCATTTTTTAAAGTAAAAGAGGCATGCTGTGGGGTTTTAAGCTCTGGAAAGTGACTGGGTAAAGGTAGTTTTTTTCTATCAACGGTTTCTTTAACATGACTTAGGGTTTTTTCTGGTAAGACCTTTAATGTATATGAGCCTTGAGTTAACCATTGTTTTGCAACATGTTTGATTTCTGAACTGGTCAAATTAAAAAATGTTTGTAAACTCTTTGTAAAGGCATCAGGCGAGCCATAAAACGTTTGATAGTAAGCTAAAATATCAGATTTGCCATTTCGACCGCCAATTTTTTCCAGCCGTTTTGCTGTTTGAGCAAAGCGTTTGGTTTTATAAGCGTCAAGAATGTTTTGTTTGATACCTTTGTTGAAAACACCATTTAAAATATGCTTTATTTCTATTTCAATTTCTTCTAAAAATTCGGGTTTAAGAGCCGTGGCCACAATGAAAAAGTTGCTCCCTAACTCTTTAGGAGAAATGCCAGCTGAGACATTAGAAGCCAGTTTTTTTTCTTCAACCAAACGTTTATAAAGCAATGAGTTTTTTCCTATACTCAATACATCCGTAAGCATATCCAGAGCTTCTAAACCCTCTTGAGCAAGTCCCGGAACATTCCAGACTTTGTAAAGACGAGCTTGGGGCACTTGGTCTTTGATGACTTCAACCTTGTCATCTGACATTGGAGCTACCCAAGTCTTCATTTTGTTAAGTTTAGGGCCTGAAGGTATCCATTCAAAGTAATGTTTTACTTTTTCTAAAGCTTCTGTACTGCTTATGTTTCCTGCTAAAGCAATAACAACGTTGGCAGCCCCATAGTATGTATTAAACCAGGTTCTGACATCATCTAGGCTAGCTGCATTTAAATCCTGCATTGAGCCAATGGGAGTCCAAGAGTAAGGATGGTGACTAGGATAACAAGCTTGAGCAACATATTCTGAAACCATACCGTAAGGCTGATTTTCACTCTGACGTTTTTCATTTTGTACAACACCACGTTGTTCATCTAACTTTTCTTGATCAACGGCGCCAAGTAAGTGCCCCATACGGTCCGACTCTAACCATAAAATGTAGTCTAAAGCTGACTTTGGAATATTTTGATAGTAGTTGGTTCTATCACTATTGGTTGTGCCGTTGAGTTCAGTTGCACCAACTTGTTCAGTTGCTTTGAAATAATCTTGGTTAAAGTGCTCACTACCATTGAACATCAAGTGTTCAAATAAATGTGCAAAACCTGTTTTTCCAGGGACTTCATTTTTTGAGCCCACATGGTACCAGATGTTAACAGCAACCAAAGGCGTACTTTTGTCTTCATGTACAAGTAAAGTGAGGCCGTTATTCAGCTGAAACTTTTTGTAACTAACTGTTAAGTCTTTTGCATTTAATTTATTTTTTGCAATTGCGTGTTGAGTATTCATAAAAAAACCTAAACATGAGAGGCTAATAAAAATTGAACTGATAAACTTGGACATTCAAGAGCTATAGCAAATTGAGATATGACTGTTAATTTTTATACATTTTTATAAAAGTTTTGCATGTGTTGAAAAAACTTTGCTAAGTGAAAAAGTCTATGAATAATTTTTCAAAAATTGGACACAAAAGTGATTTTCATGAAGCGAAGCCTAAAAAATTTAGAATCAATGATAAAAATATTTTAGTGTGTTTGTATGAAACTAAATTTTATGCCTTGGAAAATGACTGTCCACACCAAGGAGAGCCTTTAGACAAAGGAGTAATTAAAGATTATTGTGTGAGTTGCCCAGCACACAACTGGTCTTTTGATTTAAGGACAGGAGATTCTCCAGTTATACCCGATGCATTTATTTATACATTTGATGTGAATGTTGATGATGAAGGCTTTGTCTGGGTCAGTCATAAAAAAAATCTATAACTTATAGTAATGTTGAAGGTTAACTTAACAAATTTACAAGATACCGCTACTGTTGCCAAACACTTAGCCGCTGAACTGCATGGGGGTGAAGTGTTTTTTTTGAATGGTGATTTGGGAGTAGGAAAAACGGCTTTTGTTAAGTTCTTTGGACAAGCTTTTGGCATTGATGCTAGGATTATTAGCAGCCCAACCTTTACTTACTTTAACCTTTATGAAACTACTTTGGGTAGGCCCCAGATTTTTCATGCAGACTTGTATCGTTTGGAACATTATGAAAGTTTACATAATATTGGGTTTTGGGACTATTGTGAACAATCAAATTTCGTTGCATTCATTGAATGGGCCAGTAAGTTTAAACAGCTAAATCAGTTAGAACATATTGAGCTTTCACTTGAGTTTACTCACGAGCGTGAACAAAGGGTGCTTTTAATGAGTGCAAAGGGTGTAAAATATAGGAAAATACTTGAAAAAATAAAAAATGCCTTGTCTGATTACGGACTTAATATACTATAAGATTTAAATGGCAGTTGAGTTAATTGGATTAGCATACAATCGCAGCCTAACAGATGACTTTTGGTCAAGTTTAAGGGTGGCTGATCTATACAGTTTAATTTTAGAGGATGTGTATAGAAAGAGGATAGACTACCGATCTATGCGCTATCATACTGGACAAATGCAATTGCTCAATGAAGTTGAAGAACTGATTTTCCAAAATGGTGAAGACAGTACAGTTTATCAACTGATTGCCAGTCGATTTTTAAAAGGAGTTGAAAGTTCTCCTTTTTCGCTTGGTTTTATGGAGTTTGACTATCAGGTCATTAAATATTTTGCTTCATTGGCTACGGCAGATAACTTTATTCATTCTGAAAACTTTTTTAAAGCAATTTTAAAATTGAATGGCCAAGAAGATGTCAACGAGCATTGGACTTTTTTTGATATAGAAGATTATAAGGTCCTGTATGATTCTCTTGAAGCCTTTCATTTTCAAGACTTGGATAAACTTTCTCAAACATTAAAGGATTCAAGAAGTAATAAAGATAGTGACATTTCAAAATGGCTAACGCATTATAATGAGTTCTTCCACTATACCTATAATAATCAACTGAGCGCCTTTTTTTACAATAACACTTCAGCCATTAAAGATTGGGGTAACTTATTGCTCAGGCACAATGAACGCAATAAAACCATTGTCAAAAATACATTTAAATTTGGACAAGCTTTTCCAAAGCAAGATGCCTGTCATCAAATGCTTAAATTGTTGAGACCAGTGAACAAAAAAAGCAATGTTAAACTGCAAGAAAAAATGAAAATATATAAAGAAACCCAATACTTAATTGAAGGCTTGGATGATTATGACCCACTGGTTCAACAAAAATCTGCTGAAAGCTTGTGTGATTTTATCTATGATCAAGACTACAATGAAAAACTCATGCAAAAATTTGATGAGGTGGAACTTCCCATCAAAAGAGAATTGATAAGGGTTTTAGGTAGAGTGATGAACTCAAAAGTTGAAGAGTTTATGTTAAATGTTTTAGATTCTGATGAGAGTATAGATATACAGGTTTTATCGGCCAATGAGTTAGTTAAGAACGGGTGTGATCAAATCGCAAAAAAGCTTTGCCAAAAACTCCTTAATGGTGAGCGGCATTTTGCTGTTTTGCTGGCTAAGTTACTGAGAACGCAACAACATTCGGTTCTTGAAAAACACCTATGCGACACTTCCTCTTGGAAACAGGAAACAGCCTATGAGGAATTGGCTTACGTTCTTGGATCATGTTCAATTCCTAAGGTTAAAGTAGCCTTGACTGACTTGCTTCAAAACCGAGAAGATCCCCGAGTAATAAGAAACAGTATGTATGCTCTAAAAAAGATTGCGCCAAAAGAGTATTTAAATGCAGTTTTTTCTAATATTAAAATGACACACCCAATGCTTGAAGAAGCTAAAGAAGTATTAATTCATTGACTATACCCACATTGATTGACATCTAAGTATCTTAGATTTTAAATTGAGCGGTTGATTCCCAGCGCAAAAAACGGTAGAGGGAAAACGCATGTCTGAAAACAAGAAAAAACGTGTTGTGGTTGCTATGAGCGGAGGAGTTGATAGTTCAGTAGCGGCCTTATTGCTTAAACAGCAAGGCTATGAAGTGATTGGTATTTCCATGAAACTTTGGTCTTATGATGTTGAGGCAAAATACGGTTGTTGTACGCCGGAAGATCTTTACGATGCCCGGAAAGTTGCTACCCAACTGGACATTCCTTACTATGTATTTAACATGCAAGATGACTTTAAAAAAGAGGTTGTTGATAATTTTGTATCTACCTATGCTCAAGGGCAAACCCCTAATCCCTGTGTACGTTGCAATAATGATATTAAGTTTGCAGCACTGTTGGACAAAACCAAAGAGTTGGGGGGAGAGTTTTTAGCCACGGGGCATTATGCTCGGATTAAAAAGCATGATGATGGTCATTATCAGTTATTTGCTGGTCTTGATAAAAACAAAGACCAATCTTATTTTTTATTTGGTTTAAGCCAAGAAGAGCTAGCGCATGTTATGTTCCCGCTTGGAGAAATGACCAAGCCACAAGCGCGATTGTTAGCCAAAGAAAATGGCTTGGATATTTTTGAAAAAAAAGACAGTCAGGAGATCTGTTTTGTTCAGTCATCTTATGTGGACTTTGTTGAAAAAAATATAAAAACAGAGCAAAAAATTCCTGGCAAGATTATCAATGCCAAAGGAGAAGTTTTAGGTTTTCACTCGGGTATTCACCAGTTTACCATTGGCCAAAGAAAAGGCCTGGGTGTGCAAAGTTTTATTCCACTTTACGTGATTAAAATTTCTAACAATGGAGATGTTGTTGTTGGTCCAAAAGAAATGCTTTTACAAAAAAATGTCCATGTAGGTGAGTTGAGCTGGATTCACAAAAGCTTACAGACTGAAGATAAAATCAATATCAAGATAAGGAGCCGTTTTGAGCCAGCGGCTGCAAAAGTTAAGTTTTATGATGAGGCCACTGCAACAATGACTGTTGAGTTTGATGAAATGCAAGAGTCGATTACACCAGGCCAAGCTGCTGTATTTTATCAAGGTGATGAAATCATGGGTGGTGGCTGGATTAAGCCTTAAGAAATATTGAATTTTTATACAATTTTATTAAGGATTTTCAAAATTGACAATAATGGGGTTGTTTTGGCCTTTGGTGATTTTTACTTTTTTGCTGATAGGTTTGAAGTCTTGATGTTCAAAAACAAAGGTGTAAGTTCCAACATTAAGAGAGTAATTTAAGATAGGGGTTGTGCCAATTTTTTTGCCGTTGAGTTTAACGTTGGCCCATGGAATGGCACTCAGATTAATAACTCCTTTGGCAACGGCTTTTCTTTTCAATGCAATGTCTAGCTCAAATAAAGAATTGCTAGGAGTTATTTCTCGGCTAACAGACACGTAACCAGGAGCAGAAAACTTAAATGTGTAACTTTTGCTCGGTTCAAGGTTTTCAATGGTTTTTCCAACCTCTTTGCCATCTAAATAGATTTTTGCAGATTCAGGTGTAATGTTGATTTTTACGGTTGAAGGTGTGGGCTCAAGTTTTAAAAATACCTCTTCAATATTTTTTTGTGGAATGATAGTCTGCCCTTGTGGCTTGAAGCCTTCTTTTTCAAGGATGATATTGTATTCCGTGCCTTGAGTTAACTTATAAACGGTTGTAGGTGTTACGCGATTAATGAACTCACCATTGATATTGATTTTTGCATCTTGTGGCACACTGTCAATGAACAGTGAAGTGGAAGGCATAACCTTTTGCTCAAGATCAAACTTTAAGTTGCGTTGACCAGGTTTGATTAAAACTTGATCTACAATCTCATTGTAGCCGTCGAGACTTACTTTAAATTCATATACTTTGTTGACTTCAAAAGGTAGGTTTAAAGGTGTAAAACCTTTTTCTTCATTATCAACAATAATGTTGGCTCCCGCAGGATCACTGCTGATAGCTATATCTTGGGTTACCACAGAGACTTTATCTTTTGTCTGTTTTTTTCCAAAGTTACCTAAAAGGCTATAGGTTAAAAAAGAAAATGTTAGCGCAATAAGAACGGCCGAGACTTTTTGTTTTAAATTAAGGTTTTTAAATCCTAAGATAAAGCTTTTTGCTTTGTGAAAAAAACCAACTGATTTTTGTACAATGGTGCTTTTTGTTAAGTTTCTTACAATAGATTGAGTGTTTTGCGAGTTGTTGAGTGCGGATAAAGTGGAGTCATGATCACTTTGTGCAGCTTTTTCCGCTTGTTCGATATGCTTAATGTTAAGGGTGTCCAAGGCTCTTTTAAGGTTTTCTTGTTCAACTTTTATTTCTGCTTTAAACAGGTCTTGTAAGTACCCAGATAAATCTTTGGTTGAAAAATTGGCATAATGATTAAAAAAGATCTTTGAAAGTTCGACTTGCATACTTTGTGCAGATTCAAAGCGATCTTTGGGATCTTTGCTCAAACTTTTTAAAATAATTTTCTCAAGTTTTTCGCTGATATTAGGGTTGTATTGAATTAGAGAGGGAACTTTACAGTTTTTAATGGCTTCAAGTGTCTTAAAGTCTGAGTCTTCGTGAAACAGCCTTTGACCGGTAATCATCTCATAAAGAATGATCCCTGTGGAAAATAGGTCTGTTTTTTGATCAAGCTCAAGCCCCGCGGCTTGTTCAGGTGACATGTAGCCAAACTTACCTTTTAAGACTCCTGCTTGAGTACGATGAATTTTAGATTCAGTTTTGGCAATACCAAAATCTACAATTTTTACCTCTCCATCAAATGAGAGCATGATGTTTTGGGGTGATATGTCCCGATGAATGAGGTTGAGAGCTTCTCCACTAAAAGTATCTTTTTTACTGTGTGCGTAGTCTAAACCTTTGAGAATCTCTATACTGATGTACAAAGCCATAGGAACTGAAATTGGGTTTTGTGCTTGAGTGGCTTTTTTTAAAATGGCTCTAAGGTCTTTGCCATTGATATATTCCATGGCAATAAAGTAGTTGCCTTCAAGCTTTCCTAAGTCACTAACTTGACATATGTTAGCATGACTCAGCTCTACAGCGATCTTAGCTTCATCAATAAACATCTCGACAAACTCTTCATCTTGAGAAAGATGAGGGAGAATACGCTTAATAACCAGAAATCTTTTAAAACCATGAACACCAAAGGTTTTGGCTTTAAAAACTTCTGCCATCCCTCCGACAGCGATTCTGTCGAGAAGGATGTATTTACCATATGCTTTACTTTTAAAATTCACCACACGACTCTAAACAAGTTTAAATTGAGTACAATTTCTTATTATACCCCTTTAATTCAAGCAATGCTAATACCTTATTTTTAGTAAGTCGTCGATATTTCATATGTTCCGGGTGGGGAATAATTCCTTGGCCAAGGCTTTGTAATAGGAAGAAATAACAACAACCTTGATTATTGAACTTATATTTAATAAGAGGTGCAAAATGACACCGCGGAAAGATTGTATACAAGCTTTTTTAGACACACGTTGCGATTCTGCAAGCTGTGTTACAGTGGGTAACTTTGATGGTGTTCATAAAGGCCACTGTAAACTGATAGAGACATTATTAAAAACTGCGGATAAATATCAATTAAAACCTGTAGCTTTAACTTTTAGCCCTCACCCCGAAGAGTTTTTTTCAAAACAAAAATTTAAACTGCT
Organism: bacterium; assembly: GCA_022763185.1. Taxonomy (NCBI): domain Bacteria; species bacterium. Next base: position 141,932 of record JALEGL010000008.1, read on the forward strand.
TATGCCATTACAGATCAGAGTAAAACTTCTTCAAGAAGCTGGAGTAGAGGAAGTTAAGGTCATTGAATTTTCCAAAGACTTTTCTAAACTAAGTTATCAACAGTTTTTAGATCACTTGATTGAGCATTATCATATGAAAAAAATTATTGTTGGAGAGAATACTCATGTTGGTAAAGAGAGGGCAGGTAGTCCAGAAAAAATAAAAGCGTACTTGCAAAAAAAACAAATAGACACCAAAATTATCCAAATTCACCAAATGAATGATGAGTTGATAAGCTCGAGCAAAATACGCGAATTGATTATGAAGGGTGAAATAACGATAGCCAATAAACTTTTAGGTTATTCTTATTTTATGTGTGGAGAAGTTATTCAAGGAAGTGGCAAGGGAAAATCTTTAGGCTTCCCCACTGCCAATTTAAATTATTCCAATAATCTTTGTTTGCCCAAAAAAGGTGTTTATAAAACGAGTATAATTCTTAATGAAAAAACTTTTCCTGCTTTGACTAATGTTGGACAAGCGCCAACGATTAAAAACTCAAAAAAGATTAGCATTGAATCATTTATCCCCCAATACGGTGGTAAAAACCTCTATGGTCAAAAAATTCAAGTGATTTTCCACCAAAGGTTACGGTCAGAAAAAAAGTTTTCTTCAGTGGCGCTGTTACAAGAACAAATAAAAAAAGACTTAACGCATTTGTAAGACTTTAGTTGAAATTGTATCGGTATAATAAAAAATAATTTATTAATTTTTAAAAAAATTAAAGTTTTTATAAAATTTTTAACTGTTTTTTTGTAACTTGTTAAGTTTGAGCTTTTCTTTAAATAGGTAAAACTATTGACATTGTTGAACTTGTCAGTAAAATTTAAAGTATAACCTAAGTTATATTTCTATAATAACCTTTCACTTAAAAAGGATGTCTGTGAGTCAACGACTAGGCGAGCTATTATTAAGAAAAAATGTTATCTCTGGACAACAGCTGCAAAAAGCATTGGATGTTCAGAGAAAGTCCGGTGTGAAGCTGGGAACGGCATTGACAAGCTTAGGCTATTTAGAAGAAGATCAGATTACCGATCTCTTGTCTGAACAGTACGGAGTAAAATCAATTGACTTAGACGGTATGGATATCCCCAAAGATGTTTACTTGTCGGTTTCTCAAGAAATAGCACTAAAGTACTTATTGATTCCTGTTGAAAAAAAGGGACCTTCTTTAGTTGTGGCTATGGCAGACCCATCCAATATTTTAGCCTTAGATGAGTTAAAGTTTCTTACCAGCTATAAAATAGAAGCTGTGGTTGCTTCTGAACAATCGATAAAAAACGCTATTCAAAAACATTACAATAGAGAAGAGGATTTTGAAGATATTTTTCGTGACCTTGAAGGGGATGTCGATGACATAGAGCTCATTGAGCAGGATGAAGATGACGAAAATTCAGATTTGGCTGAGGCCGAAGAAGCGCCCATTGTAAAATTTTGTAATATGATTCTGACAGATGCAGCAAAAAAAGGGGCATCTGATATTCATATTGAGCCCTATGAAAAAAGTTTTCGGATTCGTTTTCGAGTTGATGGTGTGTTGCTTGAAGTGATGAAGCCACCGCTTAAGTTAAAGAATGCAATTGTATCGCGTCTAAAAATTATGAGTAAGCTTGATATTGCTGAAAAGCGATTGCCACAGGATGGTCGTATCAAGTTGATCATGAAAAATAAAAAAGAAATGGATTATCGTGTTTCTGTCTTACCTACCTTGTTTGGTGAAAAGGTTGTATTGCGTCTATTGGATAAGTCAAACTTACAGTTGGATATGACCAAGTTAGGCTTTGAAAGTAAAGCGCTATCTGACTTTCAAGGTGCCATTCATAAGCCTTTTGGTATGGTTTTGGTTACCGGTCCAACAGGTTCTGGTAAAACAACAACTTTGTATTCTGCTTTATCTGAGTTAAACAAAACAACTGAAAACATTTCCACAGCCGAAGATCCTGTTGAGTTCAACCTTGATGGAATTAACCAGGTGCAAATGCATGAAGATATAGGCTTAAATTTTGCTTCCGCTCTAAGGTCTTTCTTGCGTCAGGATCCAGATATTATCATGGTGGGGGAGATCAGGGACTTCGAAACTGCTGAGATATCGGTTAAGGCAGCGCTTACCGGTCACTTGGTTTTATCAACACTTCACACCAATGATGCACCTTCAACAGTGAACAGATTATTGAATATGGGGATTGAGCCGTTTTTGGTTGCCTCTTCAGTGAATGCCATACTTGCACAGCGTTTGGCTCGCAGAATTTGTGGGACATGCACGACTGAAAATCCTGAAGAGGATAAAAAAGCAATGATAGATGCTGGAATTAAAGAGGATGAGCTCAATGATTTCATACCCATGAAAGGCGCTGGCTGCGATGAATGTAATGATACAGGTTATCGTGGTCGTGTAGCGATCTATGAAGTGATGCCTATTGGAGATGAGTTAAAAGAGTTTATTTTAAATGGAGCAGCAACATCAGAAATAAAAAAGGAAGCCATGCGTTTGGGCATGAAGTCGATGCGTCAATCGGCGCTAACCAAATTTAAAGAAGGTGTAACCACCATTGAAGAAGTATTGAGGGTGTCGGTAGCCGATGCTTTGTAAACAATAAGTTAGAAAGTATGAAGTAGAGGTTTTATAATTATGTTTGGATTGCATGACTTATTAAAAGAAATGTTAAAAAGAGGGTCGAGTGATCTACATGTCACAGCAGGTTGCCCACCCAAAATAAGAACAGATGGTCATGTTACCAACTTAGGTAAAGTGTCTTTAACCCCTCAAGACACCAAAAGAATTTGTTATTCAGTATTAACCGATGCACAAAAACATCAATTCGAGGAAAATAACGAGCTTGATTTGTCTTTTGGGGTAAAAGGCTTGGCTCGTTTCCGTGCCAATATCTATATACAAAAAGGGGCAGTCGCTGGAGCATTTAGAAAAATTCCTTTTGAAATTTTGCCTTTGGATGTCTTGGGCTTGCCTAAGTCTGTCGTAGACCTTACTTTAAAACCCAGAGGATTGATTTTGGTGACCGGGCCAACCGGGTCAGGTAAGTCGACAACCCTGGCATCAATGATTGATAAAATCAATACAGATAGAAAAGAGCACATCCTTACCATTGAGGACCCCATAGAGTTTATTCATAACCACAAAAATTGTGTGGTTAACCAAAGAGAAATTCATTCTGACACCTTAAGTTTTAAAAATGCGCTAAAGTCTGTATTAAGACAAGACCCTGATGTTGTTTTAGTCGGAGAGTTAAGAGATTTAGAAACCATAGAAGCAGCTCTCACAATTGCTGAAACGGGTCACGTTGTTTTTGCAACCTTACATACCAACTCAGCGGCACAGACAATTAATAGGATCATTGATGTTTTTCCTGCACATCAGCAGCAGCAAATCAGGGCTCAATTATCATTTGTTTTAGAAGGGGTTATTTCTCAAATATTGGTTCCCAAAGCATCCGGGACAGGGAGGGTTTTAGCAGCAGAAGTTTTAATTCCAACGCCAGCTGTGAGAAATCTCATAAGAGAAGATAAAGTCCACCAGATTTATTCTCAAATGCAGGTGGGGCAGGCAAAGTTTGGTATGCAAACTTTAAATCAGGCTTTAGCGAACTATGCAATTAAGCGTGTGATCACTATGAACGAAGCTTTGCGGCGTTCATCTGATCCAGATGAGCTACAGAAAGTCATTGAAGATACTGTTGGAAAACAAGGCTCTAATAATCCAATGTCTAAAAATAATGGTAAAGATGTTTTGGGTCGAGAGCTTAAAGATATCGTCAATACTATTAAAAAAAACTGACATGAAAAAGGTGGTACAATAAATTATGGCAGTTTATGTTTGGGAAGGTTTAACGCAGCAAGGTGTTATAAAAAAAGGAACGCGCAAAGCGAAAAATCAGCGTGAAGTTGTGCAGTGGTTAAACCGACAAAGGATTAGACCAAAAAAAATAACGCAACAAAAAAAAGATTTTGCAAAAGCCTTTAATAGTTTTTTTAGTCCAAAAGTAAAGTTAAAGGACGTCACCATTTTTTGTCGTCAATTTGCAACCATGATTGATGCAGGCTTGCCGCTGGTGCAAGGTTTGGATATTCTTGCCAGTCAACAAGAAAACCCTACATTTAAGCGAATACTCACAGAAATTAAACAAGAAGTTGAAGGCGGTTCAACCTTTGCTGAGGCCTTGTCTAAACATCCTGCAGCATTTGATGACCTTTTTGTTAACCTGGTTGCCGCAGGTGAAGTGGGTGGTATTTTAGATACTATTTTTAACCGATTATCCGTTTATATGGAAAAAGCAGTAGGTTTGCGCAAAAAAATAAAAGGGGCAATGTTTTATCCTATTGCAGTTTTGTGCGCAGCAGCAGTTGTTATTGCTATATTATTAACCAAGGTTATTCCAGTGTTTGAAAATATGTTTAAAGACTTTGGTAACGCTGAACTGCCTGCTCCTACACAAGTTGTTATTAATATCTCTCATGCATTTCAAAATAACTTTTTGTTTATTGTCGTTGGGATAGGGCTTGTTGTTTATCTTTGGAAATTATTTTATAGATCAGAAAAAGGGCGAGCAATATTTGATCGATACATTTTAAAAGCACCCGTGTTTGGCGACCTAATAAGGAAAGTAGCCGTTGCCCGTTTTACTAGAACCATGGCAACTATGCTTTCAAGCGGTGTACCTATTGTTGATGCCTTGGAAATTGTTCGTAAAACCGCTGGTAATAAGACCATAGAAGATGCTATTAGTCGGGTTAAGGATTCTATCAGTGAAGGAAATACGATGACAGAGCCTTTATCTAAAGCGGGTGTTTTTCCTTCCATGGTTTGTCAAATGATCGGTGTGGGTGAAGCTACAGGTGCGATGGACACCATGCTCAATAAAATTGCTGATTTTTATGAAGAAGAGGTCGATACTTCTGTTGAAGCTTTAACATCTTTAATGGAGCCAGTGATGATGGTTTTTTTAGGGGGCATCATTGGTGGTTTAGTTATTGCTATGTACATGCCCGTGTTTGAAATGGCCGGGAATATTGCATAAATTAACATCATCCTTTAAAGAATGATTGTGAACAATCATATGCAATATGAAAATGAAGATAGTCTAAAGAAAATAAAGGTTTTTTCTTTTGCCAGAGTTCTTATTGCATTTACCTTGTGCTTCTTTACCTTTGTATTTGAACCCATGTCAGAAGACTTTGTTTGGAGTGGTGAATTTACCTTTACCGTGGTTATAACAGGTCTCAATCTGTGCTTTGCCATTGGTTACTTTTTAGTCCATAGAATATTTTATGAGTTTAATGAATATTTATTTATTTTTATCCAACTCACAACAGATGCTATTTTTACCACACTCTTTGTTTACTTGTCTGGTATAGAGTTGATTTATTTTTTAAATATTGTCAATGCATCTTTCTTGCTGTTTAGATTGGGAGCTTTTTTCTCGGCTACCTTAAGTTCTTTATTTTATGTTTTTTTAGTCTATGCGTTAATCACTCAACAGATAGACCCTATACTACCAAAAGTTTGGCAAGCCATTATGTGGAATAAAACATTTGCCATTCAATCGGTTTTGATCCAGGTGGCCTTATTTTTTGGAGTGGCTTGGTTTTTTACCAAGATTGCTTACCGTTTTGACTCTGAAGAAAAAAGATTGAAGCAAAATAACATCGATTTACAGAAAAAAGCCAAAAGAGCTCAGCAGTTGGCCAGTATTGGAGAAATGACTGCACGCATAGCTCATGAAATTAGAAATCCTCTAACCTCAATTTTTGGCACCATGCAGTTATTGCAAAAAGAGCATAAAAACCACCCTCAGTATAAAAAATTAATAGATATTACATTAAAAGAAACCGATCGTTTAAATTTTTTACTAGAAGAACTATTGGATTTTGCAAAACCCAGATCGCAAGAAAAGGTAAAATTTTCTCTTACAGAACTCTTAGAAAATATTTTAAAATTATTAAAAAAAGAAAAAAAAGGTGTTTTTTTACGTTCTGAAATATCAAAAAATATTAATGTTGTGGGTAATGAGCAGCAGCTGAGTCAAGTGATATGGAACTTGATTAGAAATGCACAAGAAGCGACTGGCAGCAAAGGTACGATAGAAATCAACTTGAAAAAAGAGCAAAGAAATGTGATTTTAAGCATTGAAGATGATGGTCCAGGAATTAGTGATGAAATAAAAATTAAAATGTTTGATCCGTTTTATACAACAAAAACCAAAGGGTCTGGTTTGGGCTTGGCCATTGTAGAAAGATTTATTGCTGATCATCAAGGCTATATTGTGGTAGAGTCTGAGAAGGGAAATGGAACTCAATTTAAAATATATTTACCACTTGATATCCAGAGCAATATATAGTTTTTTTAAGAGTGAGAATGTCAATAAAAAGTAAAATAGTAGTTATAGATGATGAAAAAAGTATTCGAGATTTTTTAGAAATCTTACTGGTTCAAGAAGGTTTTGATGTATTGACCATTGATCCTGAGCCAGAGGCATTAAAAAAACTAAAGGACGAAAACTTTGACTTGTTAATTACTGATTTATCTATGCCACACTTTACAGGTATGGATGTTTTAAATTTTGTTCAAAAACATCACCCAAAAAAACCCGTTATTATTATAACCGCCTATGGTTCTCCAGAGTCTGCGGTTGAGGCCATGAAAATAGGTGCTTTTGATTATGTGTTAAAACCGTTTAATGTTGATGAGATGCGTTTGAAAATTAGAAATGCATTGGATCAAAGTCATCTTCTTGATGAGGTTAAGCAGCTTAAAACACAAGTTGAAGCTTCAAATTTTATGGATGAATCTTCAGTTGGAAGAAATGAAAAAATGCAAAAAGTTTTTGCAAGCATCAAACAAATTGCGCCAACGCATACCAATGTCTTGATCTTTGGTGAAAGTGGAACAGGCAAAGAGTTGTGCGCTAGAGCTGTACATAGATATTCAGATCGGGCAAAACAAGCTTTTGTAACAATAAACTGTGGTGCAATTCCAGAGAACTTGATTGAAAGCGAGTTATTTGGTCACAAAAAAGGAGCTTTTACAGGAGCGGATAAAGACAAGAAAGGTTTGTTTGAGTTAGCGCATCAAGGAACTTTGTTTTTGGACGAAGTGGGTGAGTTGCCTTTGATGACTCAAGTCAAGTTATTGCGTGTTTTGCAGGAAGGGCAAATAAGACCTGTTGGCTCTGAAAGTGTTCAAGATATTGATGTGAGAATTGTAGCAGCGACCAATGTTGACTTAAAGCAAGCAGTAAAAGACGGTAAATTTAGAGAAGATTTATTTTACAGACTTGACGTTATTTCTTTTGAACTGCCACCTTTAAGAGAAAGAAAAGATGATATTCCTAAACTTTTGGAGCACTTTGTAAAGAAACACTCCGCATTGAACAAGAAAAAAGAAAAACGTTTCTCAAACGCTGCAATACAAGCTTTATTGAAGTATGATTACCCTGGCAATATTCGAGAGTTGCAAAATATAGTCATGCGCTTGGTGGCTGTTTATCAAGAAGAAGAAATAGATGTCCATCATCTTCCTGATACCGTTAAGGGACAAGGGAGTGGCAATATAGGTTTAGACTCGGCACAATTAGATCTTCCAGAACAAGGCATATCATTGGATGACATAATGGATGGCTATGAAAAACGATGGTTGGAGCAAGCATTGGAAAAATCTAAAGGGGTTAAAAAGCATGCAGCTAAACTCTTAAACATAAGTTTTAGATCGATGCGTTATCGCTTAAAAAAACATGACCTCGCGGACGATGATTAATGTTAATGGTAAAGTGTTTTAATTATGTTCCAAAAGAGACAAAAGCAATTTCTATCCAATCAGGCAGTAGCTAGGTAAAGTCAAGTAAAGCAAACTTAGCTGCACACAAAATCAGTTTTTTCTCTTAAGTCAGTCCTCACGAGGTAAACTTAAACTACTAAAATAAAGTCTATAGTTTTTTAACTGGAAGATAGAACCTTTTTAGCGACAAAAAATGTCATGAAAGACAATTTTTGACCGACAAAAAACGTCACTTATTGACAAATAGGGAAGTATTTTTTTTTAAGCTATTGAAAATAAAGGTTTTTCGTTTTTGGCATAGGGTTTGCTTTAAGTATGGCTGTCCTAGCTTTTAAGAGGTTTAAAAGCATTAAAAAACTGGTAGAGCTTGCGCTTTACCCAAACATTTAAGGAGAATAAATGTTAAAAAAATTTAAAAATGAAAAAGGCTTTACGCTTGTTGAGTTGATGATTGTTGTTGCAATTATCGGTATTTTGGCGGCTGTTGCAATTCCAGCTTTCATGAAATACATTAAAAAATCAAAAACTGCAGAGTTCCCACTTGTGATGAACAAAATTTACCAAGGTGAATTGGTTTATTTCATGACGCCTCAGGTGACTCAAGCCGGTGCTGTACAAGACAATCAGTTCTTGACATGTGCATCAACACCAGCTTTAGCAAGCATTGGTTCTGTTAAAACATCTCCAGACTTTACATCAAGCAACTGGCCTCAGTTGAATATTCAGGTTGAAGGTCCAGTTTATGCTTCTTACAGTGTTCTGGCATCAGGCACAAACGCAAGTTCAGCGATGTCAATCACCGCTACTTATGACTTAGATGGTGATAGCAATACAGCATTTAAACAGTTGGTTGCATCAATCGACGCTAACGGTGAAGTTTCTCGCGGTGCAGACTTCTACGATGGTGGTGCAGATTAATTTTTTAATCTAAATCAACACTTAAAAAGTGCGCTTTTTTAAAGCGCACTTTTTTTTTGCATTTTTCTTAGTATCTTGGCTTGAAAAATTGCACTTTTAGAATTTGCCTATAAAATCACATCTAATGCTAAAAAAGATTTTGCAGGCAAGCTTACTTGGGGTTTTACTATGCTTTGTTTACATAGAACATGGAAAACTGAGCTATTACCTTGAAGACCAACTTCCAGTTGAAAAGCACATCTATTTACCCAAATCAAATCTTATCAAGCCCCTTTTGTTGGGGCATGAAAGCGTCGGTGCCGATTTGGTTTGGATACGTTCTCTTGGATATTTTGCTGATCTTATGAATTTTAATCAAGGCAAACAAAGTTACCTTGAAGCTTTAATTAACTTTGCTACAGATTTAGACCCTCGTTTTGAAAAAGTATACATATGGGCAGGAGCAGTAACCATTTATAATTCTGGTTTGATCACAGAAGATAAAATTAGAGCCAGCAACAGAATTTTAGAAAAAGGTTGGAAGTACATACAGAATGATATTGAAGGATGGAAGCACCACCCAGATTATTGGATGATTCCACAAATGATAGGCTTTAACTATGCCGTTGAACTCAAAGATAAAGAAAAGGGAGCGCCATTTATTGAGTCATTGGCCAATATGCCCAATGTACCCGAGCATTTTAAGACCTGGTCTGCCAATTTGTATAGTAAAACAGGCAAAAATGAAGAAAGTGTACGCTTGATGGAGACTTTGTTTGCCATTGAAAGTTTAAAGACACAGTTGGGTACGGTCAGTGACCAAAACGCTAAACGACAAATTGAAAGTAAGCTGCGTTATTATCATGCCCAGGTTGAAAACAACCAAGAAGATTTAGATAAAAGACTAAGAGATTTAAGAGAAAAAATTGAAATTTATAAGCGTGATTGGCTTGAGCTTATGCCTTTTGTAGACTTTGATTTTTATTTATTACTGCGTAATGCTAGTGAGAACGAGAAAATAATATAAGCAAAAAAAGTGGAAAACTGTATCATGAGAGAAAAAATAATTGAGATAAATTCTGTTGGTAAAGCATTTAAAACTGATTTTTGGAAAAAGCCTATTGTTGCTTTGAAAGATGTAAGTTTTTCAATTGAAAAAGGGTCTTTATTTGGTCTGATTGGTCCCAATGGTGCTGGGAAAACAACTTTAATAAAAATATTGCTAGATTTGGTTAGACCTTCTTACGGCAGTGTGAGCGTATTTGGGCAAGCTTGGACAGAGTCTAACATTAAGTCAAGAATTGGTTATCTGCCCGAGCAAACCTATTACTATGACTACTTAAAGCCAGAAGAGGTTTTAAAGTTATATGGTAAATTGTTTGGTTTAAGTAGCGCACAGATTGAACAAAAGAGTGTAGAGCTGCTTAAACTGGTTAATTTATATACCCGGCGTGATAGAAAACTGTCACACTTTTCAAAAGGGATGTTACAAAGAATTGGTATTGCACAAGCTTTAATCAATGACCCAGAGTTGGTGATTATGGATGAACCCATGAGCGGATTAGATCCTGTTGGTCGTAAAGAAGTCAGAGATATCATTTTGAATCTGAAAGATAAGGGTAAAACTGTTTTAATTGCATCTCACATTTTAAGTGATGTGGAGGCTTTGTGTGATAATGTTGCAATTATTATTGATGGTCAATTAAGAGCTTCGGGCCCCATATCAGATATGGTTAATGCCAATGTCAAAAGAATTGATATGACGCTGCAAGGAAATCATGTCAGTTTATTTAAAGATAAAGAAAAGTACGGTGTTAGAAAGGTTGGTCAAGATACCATTGTTTCACTGGCAAAAGAAGACTATTTAAATGCTGCATTAAATATTACCCAAAGTCACGATATTAATGTTTTGAGCGTTCATCGACATAAAGAAACCCTTGAGGATATTTTTGTTGATCAGGTAAAGGAAGACGTAAAATGATTCAAAGAATTTATGCCATAACATTAAATACTTTTAGAGAAGCCATCAGGCAAAAAGTTTTATATGCTCTAGCCTTGTTTTCAGTTTTTATAGTTTTGCTTTCTTTATTTTTAGGTCAGTTGACTTTGGGAGCAGACGTTAAAATCATCAAAGATATGGGTTTAGCATCCATGATGTTTATTGGTGTAATGATATCAGTTTTTATTGGGGTAGGGCTAATCTTTAAAGAAGTGCAACGTAAAACCATTTACACCTTACTTTCTAAGCCCGTCCAACGTTATGAGTTTATATTAGGAAAGTTTTTTGGTTTGTGTGCGACGATTGCTCTTGAGCTTTTGTGTATGGCGATATTGCTGTTTATTGTTTTGAGTTTTTACAAAGAACCTTTAGACTTTAACTTAATAAAACCCATGGTACTTATTTTTTGTGAATTGTGCATCATTGTGGCTGTTGCCTTATTGTTTTCTTCATACAGTTCATCATTTATGAGTATTATTTTTACTTTGGGCATTTTGTTTTTTGGTCATGCTACGGATGATTTTGTGATGATTGTTAAAAATCAGATTTACGCATTGGCAGCAGAAAGTGGCCAGCAAGCTATGTCATCCTGGATCAATTTCTCTGTTAATTTATTGGATGTATTGGAATCTTTTAGTTTAGACATTTTTGCAATCAATGCAAAAATAGTCCATGGCGTCATGATCCCATGGAGTTATGTTATTCATGCAGTTTTTTATGCATTGTGTATCATTGCTTTAATTCAGGCATTAACAATATGGGTTTTTAACAAAAAAGATTTACAATAAATAATGTCCTCTAACATCAATACAAAACAAGTGTTTGGCTATATTGGAGTAGCGTGTGTATTGGTTTTTTTGTACAGTAACGTTCGATCCTGTATAGCCTATCATCACGCAAACGCAATGTTAGAAAAAGGTCATCATCAACAGGCCATTGATGCTTATGGTGAGTCAATTCGTTGGTACGCACCGATAAATCTATGGAATTATAAGTCAGTAAAAAAATTACAGATGTTGGCAAATAACTTTCAACTTGAGGGTTTGGTTGGGCCAGCAAAAATGGCTAACCTTGAGTTAAGATCCTCTCTTTCATCAGTGAGAGGTATATATTTTCCCATGTTTTCTATTGCATCCAGTAGCAGCAAAAAATATGTAGACTTGTTGATTAGTGAATTGAGTATGCTTTCTTCTAGCAGTATAGATTTTAAAATTTTAAAACAAAAGTATATGTTAAATCAATATCGACATAAGCATACTTTATTAAGTTTTCTTTTTGTTTTTTGGTTCATCAGTATTGCAATTTGGAGTTTGAAGGCCTTTGATAACAAAGGCCAATTTTATCCGCATAAAGTCAATTATGCCTGGAGTGCTTCCAACATTGTTGTTATGGGGTTATGGTTATGCCTATTGATTTATCTATAGTGGAACAATTTATTTATCTTGTTTTGGTTTTTTGCTTTGGGGCATGTGTCGGCAGTTTTTGTGGAGTTTGTATGTACCGCTTGCCGCATGCAAAAAGCATAACTTTCTCAAGGTCACACTGTATCTCATGTGGGCACTCAATTGTGTGGTATGATAATATCCCCATTCTTTCATGTCTTTTACTCAAAGCCAGGTGTCGCTTTTGTTATGCCTACTATGGTTACTTACATTTATTCTATGAGTTTCTGTATGGTGTGGCAGCTGTTTTTTTATGGCTTTATTTTGATAGCTACATTTTAGCTCTGTATGGATTTGCATTGTTTTCAATTATTATGATCATTACAGATATAGACTTCAGGTTTAAAATTATTCCGGATGAAGTTCTTATTTTTGCTATGGTCTTAGGTGTATGCATGTTGGGGCTAAGTTATGTTTTTCAACTGCCATGGCCAGTCAATGTTTATGAAGCTATTTTAGGCTCAGTAGGAGGTTTTGGGTTTTTATGGCTAATTTCTTTTGTATACAGCATGGTCAGAAATAAAGAGGGCTTGGGTTTTGGAGATGTGAAAATGATGGCCTGGATTGGTTTGCATGTTGGTCTTTTAGGTGTAGCACAAGTTTTGTTTTTTGCATCTTTGCTTGGTGTTGTTATGTGGGTGTTGGCAAAAATAATATACCAGTTTAAAAAAGACGATGCGATTGCTTTTGGGCCATATCTTGGAGGGGCTTTTTTAGTGATTTGGTTGCTAATGTTTGCTTAATGTTGGCAAAGAGATAGTATATTTTTAGCATATGTTAAGTGGCTTGAAAGTATTGATCCATCAAAAAAGTTTTCAGGATGCCCAAACTTTTGCTTTTCGTTTGAAGCAAGAAGAAGTTGAGACAGCATACTGTCGGCAGTTAAACGAGTATCAATCTGTATTAAAAGACTTTAGACCGAATTACTTTATCCTTGAAATAGAATACATGGATGACAATATAGTTGAGTTGCTTGAGGATATCATTGAGCATTACCAACATGTTTTTATTATTGTTATGGCCAATCAAAAAAACTTTGATGATGCCACAAGGGCAATGCAAAGCAAAGCCTTTGATTATTTTTTTAAGCCAGTAAAAGCAGATGATTTGGTTTTTTCCCTAAAAAAACATGAGTTAAGAAAAAAATACAGCAATAAGCAAAAGGATCTTGGTCAAGCTGATGTCTTTAGTAATATTATATCCAACAGTAAAACGATGCAGCAAGTTTTTACAACAGTCGAAAAAATAGCGCCATACAAAACAACGTGTTTGGTTTTAGGTGAAAGTGGAACGGGTAAAGAGTTGTTGGCCAATGCTATTCACCAAACCAGCACAAGAAAAAATAAACCTTTTGTTACAGTCAATTGCGGAGCCATTCCAGAAAACTTATTAGAAAGCGAGCTCTTTGGTCATAAAAAAGGAGCCTTCACAGGTGCCGTCAGTGATAAAAAGGGCTTATTTGAAGAAGCAGATGGTGGAACATTATTTTTAGATGAAATTGGTGAGTTACCTTTGCTTTTGCAGGTTAAGCTGCTTAGGGTTTTACAAGAAGAAGAGATACGCAAGGTTGGTGACATTCAGGCAAAAAAAATAGATGTTAGAATTATTGCAGCAACTTTAAAAAACCTAGAAGATGCAGTGAATAAAGGGAACTTTAGAGAAGATTTGTATTACCGTTTGAATGTCTTGCCTATTCACTTGCCAGCACTCAAAGAAAGAAAAGAAGATATTCCACTTTTGATTGAACACTTTATTCAAAAGAAAAATAAAAAATTATCATCAAATGTGGAATCCATAACTGAGGAAGCATTAAAAAAACTACTGGATTATGATTGGCCCGGTAATATCAGGGAGCTTGAAAATACAATCGAACGATCAATGATTCTGGTCACAGGTAAAGAAATAACGGTAGAAAACCTACCTGCTCAATTTCAAGCTAATAGCATGACAGGAGCTGTATCTGGTGAAAACTATAAATTTGAACTTGCTTCATTGTCAATTAAGAAAATGACTCGAAAAATCGAAGAAGACTTAATCTTAAAGGTTTTAGATCAAGTTGAGGGCAACAGGACCAAAGCGGCTAAAATTTTAGAAATTAGTCATAGAGCATTGCTTTATAAAATAAAAGAGTACGGAATTTCTTAGGTTTTTGTTAGAATAGTCTTATAGGATGAAGCAGTTAGCAAAAAGTAGCAAGGCATTTACAGTGATAGAGCTGTTGGTTGCGTTGATGGTTTTGTCTATAGGTCTTTTAGGTGTTGTTTTGATGACAACCATGCTTAAGCGACGTGCCGTAGGGGCTTCTCAAATGTCTAAAGCTGTTAACTTGTGTCAAACAAAGTTAGAGCAAATGAAGGAACATAATTGGGTTGATGTGGGTTCAGTCACGGATGCAGGAACATCAGATGAAATGTATGTTTATGGGAGAGAATCAGGAAAAATGATTCAAAAAGCCGATATCAATGAACTGGGCAATACTTGGGCAGAACAATTTGCCGTAGAGTCGACCAAAGCTGCATCACCCTGTAGTGGGGAATCTTTACCAGCTCAATCAAGCACCAATGACTGTGCAACAGCACTAAGAAAGCTTGGCTCGTATCGGTTGAAATTGACCATGACCGTCTGCAAGGGAGAAGATTATAGCAGTACTGGAACACCTCCGGCAGGAACTTCTACAATTTTAGAAAAAATTGACGGGGTCGTAAAACCTTACAAAGAACCAGACTGCCGAGTCAAAATAACAGACACAGAGCGCCCAGTTTCTTTAGCATGTCAAAGCTCAGATTTAACTGCAGATCCTGCTAGTGAAGCGGCTGATGATGAAAAAATTGTTAAAGTTTTATGCTCTTGGCGATCATCGCAAGGTTCATGTTTTTCTGTTGCGTCTGAAACCACTTTGGTTGATTTAAACCTTTAATTTACATAAACGCAGCGGCTTTAGTCTTTAATAATATGCTCTCTTTGTAATATACCGGCAAAAAAGTAATATTTATTGAGTTTTTGTGTTTGAGTGTTATATCTACAGCCAATAGCTGAGGAGGACACATTGGTCGAACAAAACGGAAAAAAAATTGAATTTGATAGTAAGCACAAGCCCATTGTTTCTGATAACCCCACAATACTTTTTATTGAAGGTGATGGCGTTGGCCCTGACATCTGGAGAGCCAGCCAAAATGTTTTTGATTCAGCTGTTGAGTTTGCTTATAAAGGTCAAAAAAAAGTTGCCTGGAAAGAGATTTTTGCCGGTGAAAAAGCCAAAGAAAAGTATGATGATTACCTTCCTCAAGAGACTTTAGATGCAATTAAAGAGTATAAAATTGCCATCAAAGGTCCGTTAACAACACCTGTAGGTGGAGGGTTTAGAAGTTTAAATGTAGGCTTAAGGCAGATTTTTGATTTGTATGCTTGTGTTCGACCCATTAAGTATTTTGATGGTGTAGAAGCACCTATCAAACGACCACAAGATGTAGATATGGTTGTTTTTAGAGAGAACACGGAAGATGTTTACGCGGGCATAGAATGGGAAGCGGGTTCTGAAAATGCCAATAAGCTGTTGCACTTTTTAAATGGAACATTGAACTGTAAATTAGATTTAGCCTATGGTTTAGGTATAAAACCTATCAGTGAAAAGGGCTCAAAGCGTTTGGTTAAAAAAGCTATTGAGTATGCCATTGAAAGAAATTTACCATCCGTCACCTTGGTCCACAAAGGTAATATTCAAAAGTTTACAGAGGGTGCTTTTGCAAAGTGGGGCTATGAATTGGCTAAAGAAGAATTTTCTGAGCAAACCATTACTGAAAAGGAACTGTTTGATCAATACAATGGTCAGTGTCCAGCTGGTAAAATAGTCATCAAGGATAGAATTGCAGATGCCATGTTTCAACAAGCATTGCTAAGGCCAAAAGAGTACAGTGTTTTGGCTACAACCAACTTAAATGGTGATTATTTATCAGATGCTTTGATTGCGCAGGTCGGTGGACTAGGTTTAGGGCCAGGCGCTAACTTGGGTGAAGAAATTGCAATTTTTGAAGCTACTCATGGCTCGGCACCAAAATATACTGGTATGGATAAAGTAAACCCTGGTTCAGTAATTTTATCAGGTGTTATGATGTTTGAACATATGGGTTGGACTGAAGTTGCAAATTTGATTAAAACATCTTTGCAAACCACTATAGCCAACAAAACTGTGACCTATGATTTAGAAAGGCAAATGGATAATGCAACATTGTTAAAATGTTCAGAGTTCGGTGAGGCAATTGTAAAAAACTTTAAATGAAATAATATGAGGGTTTAATAAATATTAATTAAATTTTTAAAGAATCAGTTTGAAATATATTGATCCTAATGGCTCACACAATTGGCTGGCTTTGCCAGCCAAGACTCGCCATACGGACAAAAATATTTCAAATGTAATAACAAGCCAATTTTATATTGGTTTGTTCACGGGAGTGAAAAAATAAAAACAAAGGAGAGACAAGGCCTCGTGCTGTAGTCGACCTGAGTGGGCGCCGCAAAAGCGGCATAAGTTGTACTAGATCATCGCAAGGCAAAAGCCTTGCTCTTCACAAGTACAGCTTTATGAATTGATCCAAAACGACGTTTTTGGATCAAGAAGGGGCGGGCTTTGCATAAGAACCTGTAAGACACGGGGTCTAACAGGTTCTAAAGATCCCCCTTAGAAAGAAATAACAAGAGGAGAGATAATGGGAAGAAAGAAAATAACAATTGTAGGTGCTGGAAATGTCGGCGCAACAGCTGCTCATTGGGCTGCTCAAAAGGCTTTAGGTGATATTGTATTGATTGATATTGCTGAAGGTATTCCACAAGGTAAAGCTTTGGACTTGATGCAAGCAGCTCCTATTGAAGGTTACGATGTTAATATCATGGGTACGCAAGATTATAAAGATACAGCAGACTCTGATGTTGTTGTGATCACTGCTGGTTCACCGAGAAAACCTGGAATGAGCCGTGATGATTTGCTTTCTATCAATGCAAAAATTGTTAAAAGTGTGACCAGTGAAATTGTGAAGTATTCACCCAATTGTATCTTGATCGTTGTTTCTAATCCTTTGGATGCCATGGTTTATGTGGCTTCTGAAGTGAGTCAGTTTCCAAGAGAAAGAGTGTTTGGTATGGCGGGTGTGTTGGACTCTGCGCGTTACCGTTGCTTTTTGGCAGAAGCACTGGAGTGTTCTGTGAAAGATGTTTTTGCTTTTGTTTTGGGAGGTCACGGAGATACCATGGTGCCTTTGCCTAAATATTCTACCATGGCCGGTATTCCAATTACAGAGCTACTGAGTGAAAACAAAGTCAATGAAATTGTAAATAGAACCAAGCATGGTGGTGCAGAAATCGTCAACTTTCTTAAAACCGGCTCCGCATTTTATGCGCCTTCAGCCGCAATCGTAGAAATGGTTGAGAGTATTTTGTATGACCAAAAACGTGTTTTACCCACTTGTGTAAAATTGCAAGGAGAATTTGGTATAGACAATACCTTTGTGGGGGTTCCTGTTAAGTTAGGTAGCAAGGGTGCTGAACAAGTTGTTGAAGTTAAGTTAAATGAAGAAGAAAGCAGTGCGTTAAATACGTCAGCGGCTGCAGTTAAAGAGTTGATGAGCTCGGTAGCGAGGTTTATAGGATGAATATTCATGAGTATCAAGCCAAGCAGTTATTTAAAACTGCTGGTATTCCAGTGTTAAATTCAATTGTTGCAAAAAATGCTTCAGAAGCTGAGCAAGCAGCCAAAGATCTTGGTGGAGATGGCCCTTGGGTTGTTAAAGCGCAAGTTCATGCTGGCGGTCGCGGTAAAGCTGGGGGTGTGAAGCTTTGCAAAAGCTTAAGTGAGGTCAAAGAGACAGCAGAAGAAATTTTAAGCAAGCCTCTGGTAACGCATCAAACAGGACCGCAAGGTGTTCCTGTACCCTGTGTTCTGGTTGAAGAGGGCTGCGCTATTGATAATGAGCTGTACTTTGCAGCTGTTTTAGACAGAGAAACCGCTAGCATTACTCTGATGGCCAGTCAAGAGGGGGGTGTTGAGATTGAAGAAGTGGCTGAGGCAACACCAGAAAAGATTATTAAAGTCAAAGTTGACCCTGGTTATGGTTTAGATGCTTATCAAGCGCGTCAACTGTGTTTTGGCTTAGGTTTAGATAAAGCTTTACATAAAGATTTTTCTGCATTGGCCAAGAATTTAACCGACTTATTTACAAAATTAGATTGTTCCTTGGTAGAAATTAACCCCTTGGTGATTACCAAAGACAATACATTGGTCGCCCTTGACGGTAAGGTTAACTTTGATGAAAACGCACTGTACAGACATAAAGAGTTGTTAGAACTTCGTGACCTTAGCCAAGAGAATGAACGTGATATTGAAGCTCAAAAGTGGAATCTCAATTATATTGACCTTGAGGGTAATATTGGTTGTATGGTCAATGGCGCTGGTCTAGCGATGGCTACCATGGATACCGTTAAACTTTACGGTGGAGAGCCTGCAAACTTCTTGGATGTTGGTGGCGGAGCAACCACTGAAATGGTGAGTGAAGCATTTAAGATTTTGGTCAGTGATAGCAATGTTAAAAGTATTTTCGTTAATATTTTTGGTGGTATCATGCGTTGTGATGTGTTGGCTGAAGGTATAGTACAAGCTGTTGAGCAAGTCGGTTTAGAAATCCCTCTTATTGTGCGTCTGGAAGGAACCAATGTCGATAAAGGACGAGAAATTTTAAACGATTCAGGCTTAAATATTCAAGCAACTTCGGATATGGGTGAAGCTGCACAATTGGCTGTTGCCTCAGTAAAGTAAATAGGGAGAACGTAACGATGTCTATTTTAGTTGATAAAAATACAAAAGTCATTGTGCAAGGGATTACCGGTAAAAACGGAACATTCCATGCAACAACCTGTAAAGAATATGGC
The DNA here is from genome assembly GCA_022763185.1 of bacterium. NCBI lineage: Bacteria > bacterium. The sequence continues at coordinate 161,011 of JALEGL010000008.1, forward strand.
ACTCAAATTGTTGCTGGTGTTACACCTGGCAAAGGTGGTCAAAATGTAGAAGGTATTCCTGTTTACAATACGGTTGCCGAAGCCAAACAAGATCATGATGTTGATGCAACCATGATTTATGTTCCAGCTCCTTTTGCTGCCGATGCGGTTTTAGAGGCTGTAGAGAATGAAATTCCACTCATTGTCTGCATAACAGAAGGTATCCCTGTAATGGATATGATTCGTGTTAAGCGTGCCGTTGCTTTAAGCAAAAGCCGTTTGATTGGGCCGAACTGTCCTGGAATTATTACTCCTGGTGGAGCAAAAATAGGTATTATGCCGGGCTATATACATAAACCAGGTAGAGTGGGGATTGTATCTAAAAGTGGTACCTTGACCTATGAAGCAGTTCATCAAGTTAGCCAAGCTGGCCTTGGACAGTCAACGTGTGTTGGTATTGGTGGGGACCCCATTATTGGTTCAACATTTTTAGATATTTTACCTTTATTTGATCAGGATGAAGACACGGACTTAGTGATTATGCTTGGTGAAATTGGGGGTAACGCTGAGCAGGAAGCCGCTCAACTGATTAAAGAAACCTTCAATAAGCCCGTGGTTGGTTTTATTGCCGGAACAACGGCGCCGGAAGGACGAAGAATGGGACATGCTGGCGCTATTATTTCTGGTGGAAAAGGCACAGCCAAAGAAAAGAAAGAAGTGATGAACGCATGTGGCATTACTGTGGTTGACAACTTGACTGAATTGGGTAAAACCGTCAGCAGTATTTTAAAATAAGTACTTTTAAGGCTAAGCTAAGAAAAAGTTTCCTACTGGCTTCAAACAATGACCAGTTTCACAGGCCAAACTCGCCATACGGAACTCTTTTTCTTAGCTAGCTAAAATAGTTTTTTACTTAACTTATAAAAACTAACCTGGAGGATAGGCCATGTGCCGCTTCCGACCTGGGTGGGATGAATTTGGCGGAGACCGCGTCTTCGCCAAAGAAGGGGGGAAGATCCCCCCTTAGAAGAGGAGAACAGATGGAACGTACATTAGCAATGATTAAACCCGATGCAGTTGAAAAAAATGCAATTGGAGATATTTTATCTATTTATGAAAACAATGGTTTTAAAGTGGTGGCTTTAAAAAAACAGCAATTGACTGAGAAAGAAGCCCAGTCATTTTATGAAGTGCATAAAGAAAGACCTTTTTATGGTGAACTGGTGTCATTTATGACTTCAGGTCCAGTTGTGGCTATGGTCTTAGAAAAAGACAATGCGGTTAAAGCCAATCGTGAAATCATGGGTGCTACCAACCCTGAAGAAGCCGCTGAAGGAACTATAAGAAAACAATTTGCAACCAATATTGAAAAAAATGCGGTTCATGGTTCAGATTCTTTGGAAAATGCTGAAAAAGAAATAGCATTTTTCTTTTCATCAAAAAATCTGATTTAACACGGTTAAACTGTGGTATAGACTAGGGCCAAACGCTAAAAGCGCTTGGCCTTTTTTATTTTATGATTAGTCAAAAAAAAGAAATATTAACCTTGCCATTGGATGAGCTACAAAGCTTTGTGCTTGAGCGCGGTTTTCCTAAGTACAGAGCAGAACAGGTATTTCATTGGGTTTATGCTCAGGGCTGCGATGAATTTTCTCAAATGAATAATCTTCCCAAAGCGCTGGTTGAAGATTTATCAACCCATTTTAGTTTTCCAGAAATTACCAGTGATACATTTGTTTCAAAAGATGGCACTATTAAGTATAGGTTTGACTTGGGTCAAGCCACGAGTATTGAAAGTGTATGGATGCCTGAAGAGGATAGAGCAACTTTATGCGTGTCATCTCAAGCAGGATGTGCATTAAAATGCGCTTTTTGTGTTACAGGAACATTAGGTTTAAAGCGTAACTTAAGCGTTGAAGAAATCGTATATCAAATTTGGTATATAAACAAAAAGAAGCAAAAACGCATCACCAACTTGGTGTTTATGGGCATGGGTGAGCCTTTGCAAAATATGAATAATTTGATTAAAGCCATTAAGATACTTCGAGCAGATGACTTTTATGGTTTTGGTAAGAGGAAAATAACAGTTTCTACGGTGGGTTTAGCCAATAAGATTAAACCTTTTTTAGAGCAAACAGATGTTAATTTAGCCATATCACTTACAGGTTTTAACGATGCAGATAGAGACTATTGGATGCCCATCAATAAAACATTTAATTTGAAACGCCTTAAGCATGAGCTTTCAGGCTTAAGTTTGGGAAAAGGAAAGAAAATTACTTTTGAGGTGGTTTTGATTCAGGGGAAAACAGATCGTGAACAAGATGCATATGATTTAGCAGCGTTTCTCAAAGGGCTAAAAGCTAAAGTGAATTTAATTCCATACAATGAAAATAAAGTTTTACCTGAATTTAAAAGCCCTAAAAAACAAGATATTCAACGTTTCCGTGATATTTTACAAGAAAAAGGCATCGTATCGATGGTGAGAAAAAATAGAGGGCAAGATATCATGGGAGCCTGTGGGCAGTTAGCGGCCAAAAATGTTCAATAGCGCTTGTTTCTATTTGTAAAATCTATGAACCAGTTTTTAAAATTCATAGAGCATTGTCATGATTTTTGTTATGTTAACTTGGTATGAAAATTCATAATAATAAAATTAGCTCTCAAGAGTGGAAAAGTTGCGATAAATTTTTTAAATCGACCAACACAGGTTCAATAAAAGTAGATAACAACGTTGTCGATGGGCTTGAGGCTTATGCCACTGTTGGTGAAGATGTCTCTTTGTTGAATATTTTTTTTCACTCTGATGGAATAAAAAAAGTGATTCGTATTCAATTTGATGAAACAGATATTGCGGGTAATGTTGCCAAACAAGAAGTTTATGTGTTGGATTACTTAGAAAAACTTGGCTTTTCAATGAAAAACCTTGAACAGCTTGAATCAAATGTGAAAAGCAACGACTTTATTGAGACCTTAGACTTTATTGAAAACAAGAAGCCATCACAGCCTAAAAGTGTCAGTAAACCAACAAAAGACGAGAAAGCATTGCAGAAAGTGTTATTGGGTTTTTAATATGAAAAAGTGTTACAGAACAGTTGTTTTTTTAGTATTTTTAGTCATGCTGAATTTGGGTGGGTGTGCAAAAGATCCAAAACGTATTGAAAACTCCGAAATAAAATACAATATTGCAAAGAAGTTTTTTTTTAGAGGAAGAGTTCCTGAAGCTATTGTCAATCTTGAAGAGTCACTCAAGGAGAATCCAAAAAACAGCGATGCCCATAATTTTTATGGTTTGATTTTATTTCAAAGTAAGCGCTATGAAAAAGCCGAAAAACACTTTCAAAAAGCTGTAAAAATCAATGATAAATTTGCCGACGCACATAATAATTTATGTGCACTTTATATTGATGTTAATCGTTTTTCCAAAGCGCAAGAGCATTGTAAGAAAGCTGTGTCTAACCTATTGTACGCCACACCCGAAAGAGCTTATTATAATTTAGGTCGAAGCTACGAAAAAATGGCAAAAGATGAAATAGCGATAGAGTACTATGAAAAAGCAATCAATAGTAATCCCCGCTTTGTACTTGCTCTTGATAAGCTAGGAGCAGTTCATTTTAAACAACAGAATTACAAAAAAGCAGAAGGCTATTACAAATCAGCTTCAAAAGCGTGTAAGGCCACAAAGGAAGACTCATGGGGTGAAGTATGTGGATATTCTTTTTTAAAATTAAGTCAGATATACAGCATTTTCAAAGATTATAAAAGCCGCAAGCAGGCCTTGAGTCAGTGTTTAAAATATGCCAATAAAGGTGGGCAAGCTCATGACGCCTGTCAAAAAGAGATTATAAGAAGATAGGTGGAAGGGTATGACATTTGGTAAATATTTTGTTGAAAAGCGTAAAGAAAAAGGCTTAAGCAAGGAAGACATCCTTAAATTAACAAAAGTGAGAAAAGTTTATTTAGATGCGCTTGAAGAAGATCGTTTTAATGCGTTGCCTCCGAAAGCTTTTGTTGTAGGCTTCTTAAGAAGTGTGGCCAAAATTCTTGAAACGGACGAAAATGAACTTGTACAAAAGTATTTGGTTGAGCTTTCTGAGCAGGAAGAAACAATTAAAGAAAATAGTTTGGTTTATAGAGAGTATCAGGTCAATATGAAAAAAAACCTTTTACTTTGGGCTGGCTTAATTTTTGTTTTGGTCTTAATTGTCTTATCGCCGCTTTTTTTTAAGTCATAAGTTAAATATGGAAGTGTTTTTTAAATATTAAAAATAAATGATTTGAGTGGTTTCAAGCTATAGTTATCATTTAGGCAAACATTGCTTTATACGTATTCAATACTTGACCATTTTCTTTAAAAGACTAGAATATATAGAGAGTTGGGGTTTTTATTGTAAGTCTTGTGCCCGTTCTTTTTGTGGTTCAGATTTAGTGTTCAGGCCTTTGCCTAAGTGTTTTAATTGTAGGATTTCATTCTATAGGAGATAAAAATAAGTATGAAAAATTGTTTTAAGTCTACTGTTTTGGCAATGGTGGTTTTGTTTTCTTTTTCTTTGCATGCACAATCGGCTTCTGCCTTGTTGAGACAAGGTAAGCAGTTGTTAAAACAACAAAAGTGGAGTGAAGCCTCCAACACTTTTCGTAGAGCAACCATACATAACCCCGAAGATAGTGAGTTGTATTACTGGTTGGGTAGAAGTCTTGAAGGACAAGGCAATGCAAATGGAGCGATTATTGCCTATAAAAAAGCGGCAAAGTTAAAAAGTCAAAATCCTTATGTTTACTCTAAAATTGCCAATGTTTTACTACAAAAAAAAGATTTTTCTGAAGCTGAAGATTATTATGAAAAAGCATTTAAGTACAACCGTGAACATATTGAGTCTAAGGTTGGTTTGGCAAAGGTTGCAGCCCACGAAAACAAATATAAAGAGGTTTTAGGTTACCTTGAAGGAATTGCTATCAGCAAAAGTTTTGCAGAAGATATTCATCGATTAAAAGGACAAGCCTATTTAAATTTAAAAAACTATGATCTGGCATCGGCTGAGATTAAACAAGCTCTTAAAGTGAACCCAAAGCAAGCGCTGCTTTGGAACCAACTGGGTGCAACTTATTACGCAATGGCAAGATACAAAGATGCCAGCACTGCTTATCAAAAAGCATTGGCCATGAAAAATATTGAACAAGAGTTTGTGGCTCATTTAGGGCAGGGTAAGTCTTTGTATGCATTAAAAAAATATGATGCTGCTAAAAAGAGTTTTCAAAAAGCGGCGCGATCCAACACAGAAGATATCGAGTCGAGAAAATATTTGGCCAAAATTAATCTAGCCGCAAAAGATTATAGTGGTGCAGAAAAATACTCACGTCAAGCTTTAGGGATTACGTCAAACGATGCCGAGTTGTATTTTATCTTGGGGTATGCGCTTGAAAAGCAAAAAAAATATTCTCAAGCTGCTCAAGCCTTTGCCTTGGGCTTAAAAAAAGACTCTAAAAATGAATCCGCGCGTTTGGCCTATGCAAGATCTCTGGTGAAAAGCAATAAAAAGCCACTGGCTATTGATGTCTTAGAGTCATTAACCAAAGATAAACCTCAAAATGATACAGCGTGGGAGATTCTGAGTTATTTATACACAGAGAAAAAAGATTGGAAGAAAGCTGAAGAAGCTGTGTTAACTCTACACAGCTTAAAAAAGCCAACTGTAAAAAGCTCTAAAATATTGGCGGTTGCTCAATATGAGCAAGCGTCTTATGCAAAAGCAGAAAATAGTTTAAATAAGGCCATTGCACTCAATACTAAAGATAATGATTTGTATTTTTTGCGTGCAAAAACAAAGACACATACTAAAAAGCCAAGTTCTGCCATCAAAGATTTGGAAATTTATACTAAAAATGACCCCAAGGATGTTAAGGGACAATTGCTTCTAGCCAATTTATACAATGAGCAAAAAAGCTATGCGAAAGCGTACCAACGTTATGTTCAGGTTAATGCTTTAAAACCGACGATTGCAGAGTCCTGGGTTAAAAGGGCGCAAATTGATCAAAGAAATAAAAAGCCTGATTTGGCGGTTAAGCATTATATAATGGCCCTTAAGTATGATGGGAAAAATGCTCAAACCCACTTTGATTTAGGTAAGATTTATTACCAACAAAAGCAATACAAAGCGGCTGAAAGAGAGCTTAAGTCAGCAACAATTTTGGATAGCAAAAAAGGTGTTTATTATGCGTACTTGGGTCATAATTATTATGTTCAAAAACAATACGCAAAATCTGTTCCTGCTTTTGAGAATGCCAAGAAATATGGTCAAGATTCAAATTTAAAAGTCAATGAACGTCTTGGGCATGCTTATGTTGAAGTGAAGAGTTATAAGAACGCTGTTTCACCTTTGAAAAAGGCCATAGAAGTTGACGCCAACTCTTTAATTTCGTGGAAAAACTTAGGCTATGCTTACAAATATCAAAACCGTTGGGGTGATGCAGCCAAAGCATTTTCTAAAGCAAATATTTTAAGCCCTAAAGATGAAATGATACTCGAAGAAAAAGCAGAAGCATTAGCCAAAGCAAATCAAAAGAATGAAGCTGTTGCTGCGTATCAAGACTTGATTCAGTTGAATCCCAAAAAACACAAAGCGCATTATGAATTAGGCGTTTTGTATGAAGACTTGAAAGATTATGCTTTAGCGCAAAAAAATTATTTAAAAGCGCTTAAGCTATCGAGTTCAGCTTCATTGTATAAAAAATCTATTGTTGCTCTGGCAAAAAAACAAAATGAACAGCAAGATATTGCTGATGCTAAACAAGCTTTGTTGGGTTACTATGCAATTGATAAAAACAACAGTGAAGTGAATTATCTGATTGGTCAACACTATTACGACGATGCTAAATATAATAAATCAATAGAGTTTTTAGATCAGGCGGTTAAAATTAAACCCAACTATTGGGAGGCTCAAAAAACTTTGGGCATGGCGTGGTTAAAAAAAGGTGATTTAAATAAAGCTCAAGCAGCTCTTGAGAAAGCGGCCACACAAAATAACCGCTTAGCAGATGTGCATTGGAATATAGGACTGATCAAGCTTAAAAATAAACAAGTAGATCAAGCAGCAGTTTCATTTCAAAAAGCAACCTTGCTGGATTCAAAAAATGCTAGGTATCATTACGATTATGCTAGAAGTTTAAAGCAAAAAAAACAGTGGAATAAAGCACGCAAAGCTATCTCTAGATCTGTTCGCTATGCATCAAAAAATAAAGATTATTGGATGTTGCAAGCAGATATCTATAAAAATATGGATAAAGATAAAGACGCAGCAAAATCTTATGCACGTGTTGCCAATCTAGATTCAACAGATGAAAAAGCTTGGTTAGGCTATGCTGAAAGTTCAAGTGAGATAAAAAAATGGTCGGATGCTATCAAGGGTTACGAAAAAGCAGTTGCTTTAAACTCTAAAAATGCTGAAGCTTTATATGGTTTAGGCAATGCTTATGCAAACAATAAAAAAACCAAACAAGCGATCAATGCACTTGAAAGAGCTATTGATATTGATTCAAAATATGCTCAAGCTTATGCCTTGCTGGGTGAGCAGTACATAAAGTTGGAACAAAAACAACTTGCGCAAAAAGCTTATGAAGGTGCAAGAAAAAATAATGCTAAGGATATAGAGTCACGCCTGGCTTTGGTTGACTTATATTCAAGCAAAAATGACTTAGAAAAACGAAAGCAGGTTCTTAAAGAGTTAACCAAACTGGATAGCAAAAATGCAGAGTATTGGTATCAGTTGGGTGATGTAGACTACAAATTGAATAAAAACAAAGAAGCTCTTTCTTCGCTTAATAAAGCTGTGGCTTTGGATAAGGGCCATGGTAGAGCTTATTATAAATTAGCATTAACGTATTTAAATTTAGGTCAAAAAAAGAATGCTTTAAATGCATTCAATAAGGCTATAATTGCAGATAGAAAGTTTGCTGCCCCTCATTATGAAAAAGCAAAACTTCTTAAAGAAAGTAATTCAACAGGTAAAATTACAGCTTTAAAAAAAGCAATAGCCTTGAAAAAGGATTATGTTGATGCGCACAGAGACTTGGGAGATGTATATTATAAAATGGGTAATATAGAAGCTGCATCAAAGTCTTATAAGAATGTGTTAAAGTATAAAGATAATGATAAAGATGCTGTTGTTCGACTGTCTGAGTATTATGTTGATAAAGGTGATTATTCAAAAGCAACAGACTTACTAAAAGACTATGTTGAAGCCAAACCTTCAGATGCACAAACAAGGTATCGGTTGGCTAAAGTATACTATGATAATGATCAAAAAGATGAGTCAGCAAGAGAGTTGGATAGGGCTTTGGTTGATAGACCTGATTTTGCAAAAGCACAAATTCTGTTTGGTTTGATTTTACTAGAGCAAAAAGATATTTTTGGTGCGCAAGAAAGGTTTGATAGAGCCAGAAGAATCAGTCCTGACCAACCAGAAATCTATTATGGACTTGGCGTGGTTGCAAAAGAAAATGGTAAGCCTAACGATGCGATCCAAAACTTAGAAAAGGCTGTTCAACTTAATGATAAGTATCAAGAAGCATACTCAGTACTGGGTGATCTTTATAAAGCAAAAGGAATGAACAAAAAAGCCAGCGAAGCTTACGGTAAGTCTGCGCAAGTAAAATCTTTAACAAACTTAAAAGTGAGATAAGCTCTATAAGTTTTAAACATAAAGTTTATCAAGTGTTAAATATTGTTTTTTTAATTATGAAGAGCAAGGGGTGTAGGACCTCTTGCTCTTTTTTATTGAATGAAAAAACATATAGAAGAGCTATTTTTTTGCAGCTTCAATTGGTTTGTCTTGCAGCTGTTTTTTTTAGTTTAAGGGCAATAACTTATGCTAAAGATTATCGGGTTTATGATCAACATCGTTATACTGGAAAAATAAAGACAGTTGCGCAAGTAAAAGAGCAACCTTTTTTAAAATCAAAAACAGTTGGTGTTTTGCAGCCTGGAGACTTGGTAAGTGTTGTCTCTCAACAGAAAGATTATTTTGCAATCAAAATAAAACAAAAGCCTGAAAAAAAAATATGGATTAAAAAAAATGCTATTCAACTGTATAAGAAAAAACAACCAAGAGCTGTAAAAAGAACACTGTATACAACAAGAACCCAACCTAAATTACAAAAAAAGCCTGCTTTTAAAGCGGTTAAAAAAAAACATTACTACTACATTGGTCTAGCGCACTATAGAAATATTAAACAGTTTTCTGCAAATCAAACGGGTGTGACCGCTTTTTATGAAAGAAGATTAAAACAGTATGGCCTTGGTTTTCAGGCAGACTTTTTATACAATGATATATTTAAAACTTACAGTGTTGCACCTGGTTTTAGGTATCACTATACAAACAAAAAAAACAATTATCATTTAGCGTCAGCTTTGTACGTAGGCTATGAAAAATTGTACGATAGTAGTAGGTCTGTTCAAGCTCTGATTGCTGATTTTGAGTTAATGCAAATAAACTATCAATATAAATCTGTATACTTTGTTTTGACGCCATTAAAACTCAGAGCAATGGTGTTTACGGATCAAAAGATACCCGTTAACTATAGATATGGAATAAGCCTTGGAGTTAAGTTTTAATGAAATGGAATAATATAAAGTTATTTTTTTATGTTTTTTTTGTTAGTTTTGTATTTGTTTATAAAGCCAATGCAATCATTATTAAAAGTTTAAGTTTAGATGTAATGATTGAGAAATCAAAGTCAGTTTATATTGCACAAGTGATGAATGTTTCTCCTCTTAAAGTTGACGCAGATGGTTTAGAGTATAATTTAATTCAGTTAAAAGTTGTTAAAGCCTATAAAGAATCAATGGTTAATGAATTGCTTGAGTTTAAACAAGTCAGCCAAAACCAAAGTAACAGTTGGAAGTACTTAAGACTTTTACCGATACCTAACTATAAAAAGGGTCAAAAAATCTTGTTCTTTATGTCAGAAAAAAGTCAAAAAGGCTATCAAATGCCTATTGGTTTTGAGCAAGGAAAACTACTGATTGAACAAAAAACAACTCAAAATATCAATGATGCAACTATTGAACTCAAAGAAAATCACAAGAATTTATTTCAATTAAAAGCAAATAAGCTTAATCCGGGTACTCGCTTAAAGACTCAAAAAATCAAAAACAAACGTCAAGGTTTCACAGTCAAAGATTTTGAAGAGCTGTATAGAGGCATTAGCCATGAATAAACGAGTGTTCTATATAGTATTATTGACGCTTATGGTTTGTATGACGTCATTAAAAGCAGCAGCTTTTCTTGAACACATCAATGGACAGCCCTACGTATGGAAACCCAATGGATCTCCGATTGTTTATAGAGTAGAGACAGGTAATCTGACCGCTTCAGTTAACAATGTCCAAGCAAGAAATATTTTAAGTGATTCATTCTCAGTTTGGGAAAATGTTTTTGGAGCACAAGACTTTTCTTTTAATGAAGGTGTATCTTTGGGGCTTGATATTACGCTAATTAATTATAAAAATTTTATTGATATTGATTCATCGGGTAATTTTTACAACAAAACATCCGATACAGTAGTTATTTTTGATGATAATGGTGCAATTATCAATGATCTTTTTAATTCAGTAGCTCCAGGTTCAGGCTCCTCTATTTTAGGTATAGCCTCTCCAGGCCGGTTTAATGCCAGTAACTTTGAAATAACAGCAGGCTTTATTATTATTAATGGTGCAGTTACCGGGAGTGACCAAGATGTTATAGCTGCTACAGCAACACATGAACTTGGACATCTTTTAAACCTTGCCCATACTCAATTGAATTCCGAACAGGCACTTAATGGTAGTAGCGCAGATGATGATGTTGTGCCCACGATGTTTCCATTTATTCCTGATGATGCCACTGTCTCAGAAAGTTTAGAGTTAGATGATCAGTTTTCTATGTCATTGTTATACCCAGATAATTCTGAGATATTATCAAGAAATGAAATTAGAGGCCATGTATTGCGTAAAAATGGTAAGGGTGTCAGAGCTGTTAATGTGACTTGTAGAGATGATGCAGATCCATTGAAAAATGCAGTCAGTTATTTATCTGATCAGAGTTATACAAATGATGGTAATTACTTGTGTGGCTTACTTCCATCTGGAGACTATACGGTAAAAGTTGAAACAGTGAGAGAGGCTATTAATAGTTTTTCACCAAACCCTCCTTTTATTGAGACTGAATTTTATAATCAAAATAATGAGAGCTTTGACTCTTCTATAGACATGTTAAATGAGTCTTCTTTGGTCAGTGTTTCGGGTGCAGGAGATTTGGTTGAAGATATTGATATTGTCCTTAATAATAATGGTCAATTGTTTTCAGGTCAAACAGTGGCCTCTCAAACTTATGAAAGTTTTTCAATAAGAGAGTTTTTTATTAATGTACCACAAAGTGCAAAAAGTTTAACCGTTAATTTAAGCTGGTTAAATTCTACAAAAGATTTAGATTTATTTATTAAGTGTGAACCTGAGTTTTCAATTGCAAAATCTTCTCCAAATTTATACAGCCAAAGTCTTGCTTTCAGTGATGAAATTTCAACAACTTCAGAAAGTATTGTGTTGAATAAAAATAATTCACCACGCTTAGAAGACTGTCAGTATCATATCATTGTGCAAAAATTTAACCCATCAGTTGGAGAAGTTGTGAACTTTTCTCTGAATGTTGAGGTGGATGCTAACCTTCCAACTCAACTACAATCTAAAGCTGAAGATATTAATAAAGTGTATCAAGGAAATGAGTATGTTGTTGCTAGTAAAGTGATGACAGGCTATTCAGAAGATTTTGACATTTTTGCTCTTGAGTTTCAAGAAAGTTTGTTGCTAGATATGAATCAAGTTAGTCAGGCGGCACTTTATCTCGATAGCAATAAAAATAAAATATTAGATAAAGGAGATAGTTTGTTGCAAACAACAACTGACTTTGCTGCGCAAGACCTAAGCTTTGTGTTTGATGATATATTTTTTACAGTGGATGATGGAAAAGAAACACGTATTTTCGTGACCTATACCTTGCAGCCACAAACATCCAATGTGAGTATGTTCTTTTTAGTTTTACTGCTGTTAGCGGTGGTAAGTTTATGTTTTTCTGGGTATAAAAAACATGTAGTGTGCTCAGTGTGTGTGTTGTTTGTTTTTATTGTATTGCCTCTCTCATGCCAAAAAGTGAAATTAGACTACAAACCTATTCTCATTGACGAGGAAAGTATAACAGCAGTTGGACAAACCTATGATGATCAGTTTATTGTTGAAATTGATGAAAGTGGACAATATGATTCTGTTGTTGATTACTTTGATTGATGAACAATGCAAAACAAACAAAAAAATAAATCTTTAATGAAAAAATCAGTTGTTGATTTGATAAAAAGAGCCCCACGTTTGCCTGGTGTTTATATTATGAAAGATTCAGCTGAAAGAATACTTTATATAGGTAAAGCGAATCAACTGGTTGACCGATTAAAGTCTTATATTCACGCCTATTCTGATGAGCGTCCATCGGTTAAAGTGTTTATACCTAAAGTTAGCCATATAGATTGGCTGGTAACAGAAACTGAAAAAGAAGCTTTGTTACTAGAAAGTTCTTTAATTAAAAACCATAGGCCAAAATACAATATAGATTTAAAAGATGATAAGTCTTATGTCAGCCTTAAAATAAGCCAACATGAATTTCCAAGACTGTACATTACCAGAAAAATCAATAAAGGTGATGGTGAATACTTTGGTCCATTTTCATCTGCTAAATCTGTTAGAGAAACATTAAAAGAGGTTCAAAAAATTTTTCAAATTAGAGATTGTACAGATTACTTTTTTAAACAAAGAAAGCGTCCGTGTTTAAGGTATCAAATCAAAAGATGTTCTGCGCCATGTGTAAAGTATATTGATGAAAAAAACTATTCAAAAGATGTCTATGATGCAAAAAAGTTTTTAAAAGGCAATAAAGATACTTTAATTAAACAGTTGTTAGAGAAAATGAGTGTTGCATCACAAGCATATCAATATGAGCAAGCAGCTGTATACAGAGATAAATTGACAGCAATAGAAAGAACTTTAAAACCACAAACAATTGATCAAAAACATCCTCATAAGAATGTTGATTTTATTGCAATTTATGGTGATGTCAACGCAAGCATTGTGAAACTTATTTCTATGCGGCAAGGGCGTATCACCAATACTTTAGATTTTTTATATGAAGAGTCCATTCAATTTTATGAAGAAATTCTCAATGCATTTTTAGGGTCTTATTATTTATCCAATACAGGTAATTTGGATCTATACCCACAAAAAATTTACATAGAAAAGACAATTGCAGATCAAAGTATATTTGCTGGAGCGATTAGTGATTTAAAAGGAAGTAAAGTGACTTTGCAAGTGCCTCAAAAGGGACAGATGAGTCAACTGCTAGACATGGCAAAGAAAAATGCAAAAATCATTTTTCTCGAGAAAAAACGGAAAAGTCAGAGCAATACGCAAGTTTTACGTGAAATAGAACATAAGTTTAGATTAAAAAACTATCCAAGAAAAATAGAAGGTTATGATATTTCAACTTTTCATGGAAAAGCATCTATTGGCTCAAAAGTTGTGTTTATTGATGGAGAAGCCGATAAAAGTCAGTATCGTTTTTATAATGTAAAAGAAAGTCTTTACTCAAATGATTTTGCAATGATGTTTGAAGTTTTTAAACGCAGGCTGTCTAAATTAGATGGTGAAAACGATCCTGATTTGATTTTAATCGATGGCGGTAAAGGTCAAATGTCACAAGCAATAAAAATCATGAATGATTTGGGTATTGATCATATTGATGTTGTGGCTATTGCTAAAGAAAAAGAATGGAAAACGAATCAAGGTAAAAATAATGCTCCTGAACGAATTTTTATTCCCAATCAAAAAAATCCAATTGTATTGAAACCCGGCTCAAAAATGGCTAATTTGTTGCAAAATATTCGAGATGAAGCGCACCGTTTTGGTTTAAAAAATCATAGAAAGAAACGTAACAAAACAACATTAAAAAGTGATTTATCAAAAATTCCAATGATAGGTCCCAAAAAACAAAAACTATTATTGCAACATTTTAAAAGTTTAAAAAATATTCAAAATGCAGATTTAGAAACATTGATGAAAGTAGAAGCCCTGGGACATAAAGCTGCTAAAAGTGTTTATGATTATTTTAATTTAAACCAAGAAACATCGAACTCATAAACTTGGCATACTCTGTGCTGAATATGTCTTTGTGTTGATCATAAAATGGTGGTTTCAGTACTGTATTCCTATTTTTATTCTTGCTTTAGTTTACCTACTGTTTTCACAGATAGGAAGAGTAGAGCAGAATTTGCAAGCTTGTGCATATAAACCTGGAAAAATTGACGTTGTCACGGCAGTCAATTTAAAAAAAGCTGTAAGCGTAAGTCATGATTTGATCTGCTATTCGGCACAAATAGAGGATTCATGCTCATTACATCATTCCGTTATGGCAAACGTGTACTTTTCAACGCAACATGCACCAACAATAAATGAAAAAAATCTGATTGTGAAAGGTAAAATGTACGTTGGTCAAAACAATAAAATTAAAATCTATACTAAGCAATGGTTCAACTCAGCTAGGTCGCAATTAATGCCCATTCAAAAGCTGTATGCTTACATAAGCAGCCAATTAAGATTTTTACCAGATACAGATTTTGCCTTATTGCAGGCAACAATCTTTGCTCAAAAACAATATTTGTCTAGGGATCTAAAAAAATTATTCAAGCGTCTGGGAATCGGTCACTTGCTGGTTGTTTCTGGGATACATTTTGCACTCATAGTCTTGGTACTTAAAAATTGTGTTTTAAAACTGATTTTTTTAAATCTTTATACCGTAAAAATATTGCGTGTGGATAGCGTAGATTTAGTGTTGTCTACAATAATAGGCTTGCTGTACTTGTGCATGATTGATTTTCCAGTCTCTGCGCAACGAGCCTATGTTTTTATTGTTCTTGGGAAGTTAATGCATAGTCTTGGGGTTAGGTGTTCTATTTTTAGTCTATTGTTTTGTTCTGCCTTGGCATTGTATATTTTTGATCATAAACAAGTTTGGACACTTTCGTTTGTGTATTCTTTTCTTTGCGTATTGGCCATTGCTATATTTCAGCAAAAGAATAAAGTTTTTTTTAGTGCAGTACAAACAAGCTTAGGGATTTTTTCAATGAGTCAATTGTTAACCTGCATGATTTTTTCTTCTTTAAACCCTATGTCTTGGTTCTTAAATCTTTTATTCATTCCATTATTCTCAGTTGTTTTGGCTGTTTATTGTCTCTTTACAATAGGGATGGTTTTTATACACTCACCATTTATAATTAAAATTTTTATAAATCTATTGCATGCATTTAATGCTTTTTTATTAAAGGGTCTTCATTGGGTTGATGCAATGGGGATGCATGAAGTAAAATTGGAAAGTAACGTTTTTTTTTACAGTTTTCTGCTTTCTATGACGGTTTATGTCGGACTCCACATAGTGCGTAAGAGTCAAATCTTTTATAAACAAATACATTAAATTTGAGTATTTGTGTCTGCAATGACATTGAACTAAACTAAAGAAAGTGGAGGTCTATATTACTTATTGCTCTTCATACTGAAAAACCTTATAAAGGACTTTATGTCAGTTGATTTAGAATATATTGAAAGTTTTTTACAAGATCTTAAAAGAAGAGGGCAGAACTATCTTATCCATAACGCTAAAGAGGTAGAAAAACATTCAATCGACAAGAAAGGCCAAGCCGTGCAAAGTGCAGAAAATTTTGAAAACAATGAGTTCACACTAGAAAATGTTCGCCATGAGCTTGGGGAGTGTCAACGTTGCCAACTGCATACAACTAGAAAAAATATAGTCTTTGGAGTGGGCAATAAAAATGCAGATTTGATGATTGTTGGTGAGGCACCGGGTAGAGATGAGGATATTAAAGGTGAACCTTTTGTGGGAAGAGCAGGGCAACTGTTAACCAAAATAATTGAAGCCATTGGTTTAAGCAGAGAAGAAATTTACATTGCCAATATTATTAAATGCCGTCCCCCAGAGAACAGAAATCCAGCCCCAGAAGAAATTGAGCAGTGTGAACCCTTTTTAATAAAACAAATTCAAAGCATACAGCCTAAAGTTATTTGCTGTGTTGGCAAATTTGCTGCTCAAACTTTATTAAAAACAGAGACGCCTATTTCTAAATTAAGAGGGCAATTTGCCCAATATGAAGGAATTGCATTGATGCCAACCTATCATCCGGCTTATTTGTTACGCAATCCAAGTGCAAAAAAGTATGTTTGGGAAGATATGCAGTTGGTGCATGCTAAACTTTCTGAACTCACGGGTAAGAAGTTGAAGCTTAAAACATCATAGCGGGTACTTAGGTTATGCAGACTCTAGATTTTGACTTTCATTTACCAGAAGAGCTTATTGCACGTCAGGCTAAAACAGATAGGTCAGCAGCAAAAATGCTGTACTATCATGTCAATCGTGATCAGATAAAGCATACGCATGTAAGTTCAATTGCTGATTTTTTTAATACAGGAGATGTATGCGTTATCAATAACACAAAAGTTTTAAAAGCCAGGTTTACTTGGCAATATAAATCAAAACAAGAAGAGCTGGTTTTACTTCAATGCATTTCTAAAAATAATACAAACTCTGTATGGGAAGCGATTGTTTCTGGAAGAAAAACAAAATGTGAACATGTGTATCCACAAGGTAGCTTTAATTTTAAAATATGTAAGAAACTTGAAAATGGCCTTGCCCTTATCGAAGTTAACAAAACTTTTAATCAAGTGAGACAGTTGATGCTTGAGGAAGGAAAACTGCCCATACCCCCCTATATTAGAAAAATGCGTAAGCATTATGATGAAAGTGAAGACAGCCAATTGGATGAAAAGGGCTATCAAACAACTTATGCTGAAACTGCAGGAGCAGTAGCAGCACCAACAGCAGGCTTACACTTTACAGAAGAAGTCTTGGGTGAACTTGAAGCTAAAGGTGTTAAGTTGGTTAAAATTCAATTGGATGTAGGTTGGGGAACCTTCCAGCCTCTGAGTGATAAAAATTGGCAAGAAGGTAAACTGCATGAAGAGCGTGTATTTATCTCTGAACAAGCAGCAAAATCTATTTTAAAGGCGATGGAAAATAACCAACAAATTTTGGCAGTGGGTACAACCTGTATCAGAAGTTTACAATGGTGGTATGAACAAGGCATGCCTGAACAAGGTATAGAGGGTATGTGTGATTTGTTTATCCATTACCCATGGCAAACTCCAGTGGCAACGGCGATGCTCACTAACTTTCATTTTCCACAAACGTCTCTTCTGCATTTGGTTTCGGCTTTTATTGATGATGAAAAACAAACAAAATTGATGGAGTTGTATCAACAGGCTATAGAGAAGCGTTATATGTTTTACAGTTACGGAGATTGCATGTTAATTCAACATAAAAATTAAGAAGATATGATGGATTTTAAACTTAAAAAAAATGCGAGTATCGGTAAGGCAAGAACGGCAACCCTGACAACAAAACATAGTTCAATTCAAACACCTGTTTTTATGCCTGTTGGAACCAATGCTACGGTTAAAACACTATCCAAAGATGAACTCAAAGCCTGTGGAGCGCAGATTATTTTATCCAACACCTATCATAATTATTTAAAACCTGGTGAAGATGCCGTTGAAACCTTGGGCGGACTGCATCAGTTTATGAATTGGGATAGGAGTATTTTAACGGATAGTGGAGGCTTTCAAGTGTTTAGTTTGTCTGCACTCAATAAAATCAATGAAGAAGGTGTAGCGTTTAGGTCTCACCATGATGGCAGCAAGATATTTTTTACTCCTGAAAGTGTTGCCATAACTCAAAAAAAACTAGGCTCAGATATTGTGATGCCTTTAGATCAATGCATTGAGCTGCCAGCGGAAAAAAATAAAATTATAGAATCCGTGCAAAGAACTTTGCGCTGGCTAGACAGAGCGTTAAGCGTTCCATTAAAAGATTATCAACAGACGTTTGCAATTGTTCAAGGGGGAACTGATCCAGAGTTAAGAAAATTTAGTGCTCAGGAAACCATACAAAGAGATTGTTTTGGCTACGCTATTGGGGGCTTAAGCGTGGGCGAAGCTAAACCACTCATGTACGAGAGCATTGATGTGGTGACAGATATTTTACCTCAGGATAAACCCAGGTATTTAATGGGAGTGGGTACGCCAGTTGATATTATTGAAGCGGTTGATCGGGGTGTGGATATGTTTGATTGCGTGATGCCAACCCGCAATGCTAGAAATGGTAATTTATTTACAGACTATGGCCAAATCATGATCAAAAAAAAGCAGTATGCATTAAAAGACGAGCCTGTTTGTACAGATTGTCAATGTTATACCTGCCAGAACCACAGTTTAGCCTATCTGCATCATTTGTATCGCTGTAAAGAAGTCTTGGGGATTCGTTTGAATACCATCCATAATATTCACTATTATCTTAATCTAATGCAAAGAATTAGATATTCAATTGAACAAGATGACTTTCAAAGATTTAAAGCTGGGTATTTGTCCAAATGGAATACCTCCCTCTAGGTAGGCCGTAACTGGACGGAAATGACATGTATAGCAAAAGATCGTAAAGAAAAATTGACCCTGTTGCTTGCCTAAGGTAAGAGAGCGGCTATGATTTCAAATGTTTACGCAATGGCCTCTAATGGTCAACAAGCTGCCGAATCCGGCAATATTTTTTCTGCCATGTTCCCTATGCTCATGGTATTTGTCATCTTCTACTTTATTTTAATAAGGCCGCAAAGGAAGCGAGAAGATCAGCATAAAAAATACTTAGAGAGCTTAAAAAAAGGCGATGAGGTTATTTTGCAAAATGGCATCATTGGTAAAATTACAGGTGTAACAGAGAGTGTGGTTAGCCTTGAAATTGCACAAAATACAAAAATCAAAGTTTTAAGATCCGCAGTGGCAACAAATTATTCCCCACAAGCATTAGCAAAAAAAGGAGATCAATAACAATGAAAATGTCCAGTGTTTGGAAGTGGAAAGCAGGCATAGCGTTTCTGACAACGTTGCTTGCTGTCTATGTTGTTCTACCAAGCTTCGTCAGTGAAAGCACCTTAGAAAAATACAAAGACTATTTACCCAAGTCTAAAATTAATTTAGGTTTGGATCTTCAGGGTGGTATCCACATGGTTCTTGGTGTAGATGTTGATCGTGTTGTTCAAGATGAAGCTGAGAATTATGTTACGGAGATTAAAGAGTTATTGGATCGTGAAAGCATACTTTACCAGTCGGTCAGTAAAAAATTTAACAGTACATTGATTAAAATCAGTTTAAGTGACCCAGAGGATTTTGAAAAGCTGGAAGATATTTTTTACAATCGTATCAATGCCGGCGGACAAACCGTTTTAGATATTCGCCAGTCATCTTCAGCAGAAGGAACTCTTGATGTTCAGATTAGTTCAGAGCGTAAAGGGCAAATTGAGAAGCAAACCATTGCTCAGGCTTTAGAAACCCTGAGAAATCGTATTGATGAATTTGGAGTGACCGAGCCGTCTATCCAAGCCCAGGGTAGTGATAGAATTGTTGTGCAATTGCCTGGATTAGAAGATCCCCAGCGAGCTAAGTCAGTACTGGGGCAAACAGCGCAGTTGTCGTTTATGATTGTAGACGATGATAGCTTTTCTCAAGCAACTCTAGAGCAGTGGGTCAAAGAAGCAGATGAAACACTTGAGCCTGGTTATGACGTTAGGACTTTAAATCGTTTCTTAAACAATAGATTACCAGAAAATCGTAGGCTCTTGTTTAAAGACAACAAAGCCAGTGGTTTAGCGGGCAATATTATGGTTCCTGTTTTGGTAAAAACAGATAAAAAAATTACAGGTGAGATGCTTGATCATGCACAAGTTGGTTTTGATCAAAACAATTGGCCAGAAGTTCACTTGCGCTATAATGTAACAGGTACTCAGCTACTTGATGAAATCAGTGGTGAAAACATTCGTAGAAGAATGGCCATTGTTTTAGATAATAAAGTTTACTCAGACCCTGTGTTGCAAGGTCGTATTTCAGATGGTAAACCCAGGATAACTTTTGGATCGATTAAATCAAGAAGTGAAACTTTTGCTGAAGCTAAAGATTTGGCCGTGATTTTAAGGGCTGGAGCGTTGCCAGCACCGGTAGAAATTTTAGAAACACGGTCGGTGGGTCCATCGTTGGGACGTGATTCGATTGAGCATGGGCTTAATGCCATTAAGTTAGGTGTATTGTTAATCATTGTATTTATGGCCATATATTATAAATTATCAGGTTTAGCGGCTAACGTGGCTTTGCTCATCAATATTACGTTCATTATGGCATGTCTGGCTATGGTTAACGGGACTTTAACCTTGCCGGGTATTGCCGGTATACTGATATCGATTGGTATGGCTGTTGATGCCAATGTGATTATTTATGAGAGGATTAGAGAAGAACTCTTAAGTGGTAAGAGTATCAGAGATGCAGTTGCTCAAGGCTATGAACGGGCACACATTACTATTGTAGATGCAAACATTACAACGGTGATTACAGCCATTGTTTTATGGTACTTCGGTAGTGGTCCAATCAAAGGTTTTGCCATTACATTGATTTTTGGTCTGATTGCCAACTATTTCACCGCTTTGACGTTTACACGTTTATTTTTTGAATGGATATTAAATAAATTTCAACCCAAGAGGTTATCGATATGAGCGCATCTGCAAATTCGCCCAAAAGTTTAGGTTTTTTTCGTTTGGTTCCACTCAAACCACGTGTTCCTTTTGTTAAAATTTCAAAAGTAACTTTGTTGTTGAGTATTGCGGTTTTATTTGTATGCGCGTTTTTGTTGCTCACAAAAGGGCTTAATTATGGTGTGGACTTTAAAGGTGGAACGCAAATGCACTTGCGCTTTAACCAAACAATGAGTGCTGCTCAAATAAGAAGCATTTTAGAGCCTTTGGGTTTATCCAATGCCAGTGTTCAAGATTTTGGTGAGGGCGGTAGTCAAGAGTTTTTGATTAGAGTGCCGCCAAAAGAAGTGGATTATAGCACATACAATGAGACCATTACGCAAGCTTTAGGAAACCCAAAAGACTTAAAATTAAGGTTTGGTCAAGAGCGAGTATATATTTTTGGAAGTGAGATTGCAGACGCAGAAAATATAAAAAGTGCGTTCAATGCCTTGAAGATAGAAGACCTTTCAGTGGCTTCTGTTACTCCTTATGGTTCTTTAGATCAACAAGAATGGATGGTTCAATTTGCTGGTGTCTCTAAGCGAGTTTTAGAGGGTCTTAACGCGGCTGTTGGTAACAAAGAGAACGTGGAAGTTCTACAGATAGAAAATGTTGGTGCAAAAGTAGGTAGAGAGTTGCGTAACCAAGCCATAGGATCCGTTCTATTCTCTATCATGCTTATTTTGATTTATATTTGGTTTAGGTTTGATCTAGAGTTCGCTCCAGGTGCAATTTTAGCTTTGGTACATGATGCGTTATTTGTTTTAGGTGTTTTTTCTTTGTTCCAGCTGCAATTTGACCTATCCATTGTAGCTGCAGTTTTAACCATTGTTGGTTTTTCAATCAACGATACCATTGTCGTCTACGATAGAGTAAGAGAAAACTTGCAAAATATGAAGGGAAAAGCCTTTGAAGAAGTTGTTAACATCAGTGTTAATGAAACTTTAAGCCGCACCTTGCTTACTTCAGGTACATTATTTTTAGCCGCAATAGCGCTATTGTATTTTGGTGGGCCAATCACAGAAAACTTTGCACTTTCTTTTACGATTGGTGTGATTGTTGGAACTTATTCAACTATTTTTATTGCATCACCTTTAACTATTTACTTTTACAAGTATATTCAAAAAAGAAAAGCAACACGTTAAATAATACTTTTTTTAGGTCGTTGGGTTTTGAGATTGAACTGAAAACTCTACGTTTATTGTTAAAGCAACTGTACGTTCTTGTATAAATCAAGCAGTCGTTATTGAAGGGGGCTTTATAAATTTGTCACCTTTCAATTCCAGTGATCTTGTGTGAACAACAGATGTTTTAGTCATGCAGAAGAAAGTCGCCATTTCTATAAAATTTTGCTACTAATTTTTACATGCCTAAATATGACTGGCAAGAACGCCAAGTTAATCAAAATGTCTTAGACCATATTTTGAACAATACGGATTTACCGCTTGCAGCAGCAAAGGTAGCAGCAAACCGTTTAAATAAAGATGAGGATATCAATCTCTATATTAATCCCACTTTACAACATATGTTATCTCCATTGGGGATAAGCGGTTTAAAGCAGGCGGCTCAGAAGGTTGCTGATGCGGTGCTCTTGAGAAAAAAAATATTAATCCATGGTGATTTTGATGCGGACGGGATTAGTTCATGTGCACTGTTAACCCACTTTTTTAGATCTTTGGATATAGATGTTATTCCTTTTGTCCCCAATCGCCTTAAAGAAGGGCATGGATTATCTTTAAATGCTTTAAAACTGGCTCAAGAAGAGTCATGTCATATGGTTATCACCTGTGACTGTGGCTCATCAAATAAAACTGAAATAGAGCAGTTTAGAGCAGCAGGTATTGATGTGATTATCACAGATCACCATCAGGCTGGAGACTCTGTTGAAACAGACTGCATTATTGTTAACCCGCAACTTGCACAGAACAGCGAGTACCAAAACTTAGCAGGTGTAGGGGTAGCCTTTATGCTGGGGGTTGGTGTTAGAAGTGTTTTACGTGAAAAACATTATTTTGAAGAAAAAAAAGAACCCAACTTAAAACAACTTCTGGATATTGTTGCTTTGGGAACCATTGCAGATTTAACACCTTTAAAGGGCTTAAACCGTTTGTTTGTTAAAGAAGGCTTAAAACAACTGACTCAAAGTCAAAAGCCAGGAATTGTAGCCATGCGCAACTCTGCTGGGATTTCTGCTGGTGTCAAACTGCTGAGTGAAGATGTTGGCTTTAAATTAGCACCCAGGATCAATGCAGCCGCACGTTTAGGATATGCTGATGTTGCTTTAGAAACTCTTTTGGCTCAGGATATAATCAAAGCCACTGAACTGGCGACAAAGTTAGAAGCCTTCAATAGCAAAAGAAAAAGCTTACAAAAAACCATTTTA
This sequence comes from bacterium, assembly GCA_022763185.1. Lineage (NCBI taxonomy): Bacteria > bacterium. Next base: position 184,121 of record JALEGL010000008.1, read on the forward strand.
AGTGATGCCAAAGATATGGCACGACGACAAATATCTCTTGGTGAACGCTGTATTATTTTATGCAGTAAAAACTTTCATCCCGGCATCAATGGTCTGGTTGCACAACAACTGAGTCAGGAGTTCTCAATGCCTGCCTTAGTATTTTATGAAGATGGCAATGTTGCCAAAGGCTCTGCTAGAAGTTTTTCAGGTTTTAATTTGATGGACTTGTTTGAACATGCAAAAGACCACATGTTACAGTATGGCGGCCATAAGCAAGCCGGCGGTGGTAGTGTGGCTATGCAAAACTTTTCTGTCTTTTTAAGTGCATGTCAACAGTATATGAAAAAACAACCCCATAAGGGAGTAGTCCAAAGGTTGTATGATGGTGTGCTAGAGCATGGCTTGATTAAAAAAGATTTGATTGAGGCTTTAAATCAATTGGGTCCATTTGGTATGGGACATGAGGAGCCCTTATTTAAATTTAAAGTACAACCTATGGATGTACGTTGTTTATCAGATAAGCATGTAAAGTTTAAAGTGGGGGGACAAGATCAAAGCATTGATTGTATTGGTTTTAATTTTTGGCAAGAGTTTTCAAGCTTGTCGAATCGGCAGCAGAATTTTGATATTATTGCACGACCAGAAATTAATGTTTGGCAGGGCTATGAAAATATTCAACTGCGTATAATAGATATTTTATAAAAGGGACAGCTACCTTAATTCAAATATAAAGCTCAGAATAATTAAGGTAGCTGTCCCCGAATTAACAAAAAATAAAATTAATTCAGCTAAATGATTGCCCTTTTGCGTTAAATCAGTTAGCGTTTAAGTTATTAATATTAAGGGCTTAATGCCTACTGTATGTGCAAATATAAAAAAGGAGCCATGAAACCATGCAAAGCACTCGTTATTCTGGGGGGAAAAACACTAAAAAGAATTCATCGAAAACCGATAAGTTTTCTAATTTAATTCAATTAACCCAGAGTATGACCAATGGTTTATCGGCTAATGTTGAAAAACAAGTTTATCAAAGTATTGATGAAGTTGGGCGCGTTAAAAAGTTGTCTGAAGCAGAACTGAAAAATTTAAAAACTGCAGTCAAGATAAGAGCTCAAAAAAGTAAAGCTCTTCTTGGTTCAAGACTAGAATATTCTTTAAAGCAAGCTTCTGGTCAGCTAAGCAAAGCCTTAAGCAAAGAAATTAATTCAGTTGAAAAAACACTCAACCGTATTGAGAAAAAATTAAACAAATTAGAAAAAAACACCTGGGCATAATTAAAAAAAATACACGGGGCTTTGCCTGATGTGTATATTCTTGCGCAATCGTGTATAAGCTAGGCTATGAAGCAAGACCTTGAAGCATTGCAAAGTAAAATTGAAACTTTGGCAGACGTTTTTAAAATTGATCAGTTAAAACTTGAATTAAAAGAGCTGGCAAAAAAAATGTCAGAAGAAGGTTTTTGGGATGATGCTGATCAAGCGGCTAAAATTCAGCAAAAAAGCAGTCGTTTAGAAGATCTTATTGCTACCTTTGATCAACTAAAGCACAATGTTCAAGATGCTTTTGATTTTTTGGATATGGCAGAGGGTGATGCGCAAATGCTCGCCGAAGCACAAAGCTTATTCAATAAAGTTGAAAAAACCGTTGCTGACTTGGAGTTTAAGCGCATGCTTAGTGGCGAGATGGATGCAAGTTCAGCTATTTTAAGTATCAATAGTGGAGCCGGTGGAACAGAGTCTCAAGATTGGGTAGACATGCTTTTGCGCATGTACCTGCGTTGGGCGGAAAAGCGAGACTTTAAAGCCAATATTGTTGATATACTTCCTGGAGAAGAAGCGGGTATTAAAAATGTAACGGTCACCATTGATGGTGAGTATGCCTATGGTTATTTAAAAGCCGAGCAGGGCATTCATCGTTTGGTTAGAATTTCACCCTTTGACTCCAATGCCCGTCGCCACACATCTTTTGCATCTGTGGCAGCTGTTCCTCAAGTTGAAGATGATGTGGATATAGAGATATTGGAAGAAGACTTGCGTATTGATACATTTAGAGCTTCTGGTGCCGGTGGACAACACGTTAATACAACAGATTCAGCGGTAAGAATAACCCACCTTCCCACCAACACTGTGGCCAGTTGTCAAAATGAACGCTCACAACACAAAAACAAAGCACAAGCCATGAAGATTCTTAAAGCCCGCTTGTATGAAAAGCAACAGCAAGAGAAAGAAAAAAAGCAGGCAGAATTAGCGGGTGAAAAAAAAGGCATTGATTTTGGTAGTCAAATTCGATCCTACACCATGCAGCCGTATCAACTGATCAAAGATCACCGAACGAATACTGAAACGGGTAAAGTCCAAGCCGTTTTAGATGGCGATATTGATGAGTTTATTAAGAGTTATTTGTTGCAGCAAGCTTAAATAAAGTCTGTTGATCAAAGGTCTACTTTACGATAGATGCGTTGCATAAAAATGTAATGTGTATTATTAAGAAAGAAGTTCACTTTGGGGGGAAACAATGAAAATGTTTAAAACATCAATCTTAGTCAGTTTTATACTGTGTAATGCCAGCGTTTGGGCGTAAAATTATGCTTTTAACAATCCTTTTCTCTACGCTATTGATGATGCTTTACCCGCTCATATGCATGACTCCATTGGTCAGTTTCACAATGCAGCAATGACCATTGTATCCAATAACCAGCCTGATCGAGACAATTTTTTAATTGGTCTGACCGTGATAAACTATCAAAGAAAAACTTTTTAGGTACCTACTATACAACCAGAAACAGCTTGGACCTATTTGACCAAACTGCATTGATGAGAGTGGATCGTTTGTTTCAAGATCGAATCAAAAATCACACTGCAATACATGCCATGACCTTGAGTTTAGAAAACAAAAATACTGACCAAGTTGATGTGATTACTCTCATTTTTGTAGAAAACCTGTTTTATAACAATAATCAGCCCTACAGTGAATCAGAATGCATAGTTCGTTTGACGACGTCAATAGCACATGAAATCTTTGGTTATGTTGACGCATTTTTAGCAGAAAACATAGAAAACTACATTGCTTGGGACGAAGAAGCACGAGCAATTGATGAGTTAAGTGCTATGGTAGAAGGAATTCTTTTTCATAAGCGTTTTGCAGAGGGTGAGCTTTCACAAATGACCTCAAGTTTGCAGCAAGCTTTTTTAAATGCCCATGAGCGTGAAAAAGAAATGTTTTATAGTATCAGACAGACGAATCTGGAGTGAGGTGCATGAGAACAAAATGTATCAGAGAAGAGTACTTGATTCGAATTGAAAAAATGAACAACAACAAATGATAATTTCAGGTTTAATTTAAAATAAACATAGCTTTATAAGCTATTTAGCGTTAAGAAACTCATTCTATGAGTGAACAAACGCAACCTTTGTTTTGGGCAGATGAGCATGCCAATGAAATTGTAGAACAAAAAAATGAAGTGGTGGTGGCTACTGGGATTTCTCCATCTGGCTACATTCACGTTGGTAATTTTAGAGAAGTGGCTACCGCTGATGCTATTGTTAGAGCCGTAAAAGATAAAGGCAAGTCGGTAAAGCTGATCTATATTGCAGATAATTATGACCCTTTACGTAAAGTCTATCCGTTTTTAGATGAAAAAACTTATGCGCCGTATGTGGGCAATGCACTGTCTGAGATCCCTTCACCTGAGCCAGGTTTTCCAAGTTACTCTGAGCGGTTTTTACATCCTTTTTTACAAGCTTTAGAAAGCTTGGATATCACGATTGAATTGGTCAAAGCAGATGAGTTGTACAAGCAGGGTGCATTTTTAGATAATACGCTTAAGGCTTTGGAAAAGACCCAAGAAATAAGAAAAATTTTAAAAACCGTTACCGGTAAAGATACTCCTGATGATTGGTCGCCTTTTACACCGATTTGTGAAAAAAATGGTCGCATGGATACCACCAAGGTTCTTGCCTATGATTTAGAAAAGAAACAAATAGAATATGAGTGCTCAGAGAGTGGTTATAGAGGCGTGAGAGATATTCAAGGTGGAGGTAAGCTAACCTGGCGTGTGGATTGGCCTGCACGTTGGCAAATGTTGGGAGTCACTGTTGAACCCTTTGGTAAAGATCATGCTTCTCGTGGTGGTTCTTATGATACTGGCAAAATCATTGCCAAAGAAATTTTTGATTATGAAGCACCGTATCCCATCATTTATGAATGGATTGGCCTTAAAGGTGTGGGTGATATGTCTTCCAGTAAAGGCAATGTGATTTCCATCAATGATATGTTAGAGGTTCTTCCTCCTGAAGTATTGAAATACTGGGTGTTTAAAGCCAAACCTAACAAACACTTATCTTTAGACCCTTCTATTCCATTGTTAAGCTTGATGGATGAATACGATGATCCGGAGTCTAAGAATAAACAACACCGTGCTTTTGAGCTGGCACAAATTTCTAGTGCTCCAAGTTTGGGTGTACCTTTTAAACATTTAATCTCTTTGGTGCAGATTCATGATAGCGTTGATGACGTTGCACATACTTTACAACGTTCAGGTTACAGTCAGCTTGATAAAGTAGTCTTGGCTTCAAGAATGACCTATGCCAAGCAATGGTTGGAAAAATTTGGACCAGAAGATATGAAATTCTCTGTTCAAAAAGAATTGCCCGAGTTAGCCAAAACTTTATCTGCAGAGCAAAAGCAAACCTTGAACTTGATAGCGGATAAACTAGAAGACAGTATGTCAGCTCAGGATATTCATGAATTGATTTATGCCATTAAAAATGAATTGGGCTTAAACCCTAAAGACATTTTTTATGCGATCTATGCCTCAATTTTGGGTAAGGAAAAAGGCCCAAGAGCTGGCTTTTTCCTTTCTATTTTAGACACAGACTTCATCAAAAAAAGGTTTACAGAAGTATAAGGTTATACTTGTTATGAAGCATTCTTATGAATACTACATTGGTCTTAGATACTTGCTGTCTAAGAAGAAGCAAGCCTTTTTATCTGTAATTAGCTGGATTTCAGTTTTGGGCATAGCGGTTGGTGTCATGGCATTAACCGTTGTTTTATCTGCTGTTTCAGGTTTTCAGGAAGACTTTCGCAAACGGATTTTAGGAAACAATGCGCCCTTGATTGTATTTAATCACGAAGGCAATATTTATAATTATGAGCCAGTCTATGAAGATATTATGGCAACCTCAGGCGTAACCGGAGCCAACCCATTTGTTTATGGTGAAGTATTAATGGTTTCTGAAACTGGACGTTCTTCTGGAGGAGTTATTTATGGTGTAAATCCTGAGCGGGTTAAAAATGTTACCTCACTTAATTCTGATATGAACAGGGGTAAACTTGAAGATCTAAAAACTACCTCAGGTTTACCTGGCATTATTTTGGGTAATGATATTGCTGAAAACCAATTGTTTGTTAGTGTTGGCTCCACTATCAGTATTGTGTCTCCAGAAGGTGAGTTGAGTCCCTTTGGCTTTGGTCCAAAGTTGAGAAAGTTTGAAGTGGTGGGGACTTTTAAAAGTGGTCTTTTTGAGTTTGATACCAAAAGTGCCTATGTATTACTTGAAGATGCCCAGAGTTTTTTAGGTATTGAAGACGCCGTTGCAGGTATTCAAGTTATGGTTGATGATTATGAGAAAAATGCCAAGCCAGTGGCCGTTGAACTCTATAAAAACTTGGGTTCATCATTTTATGTCAGACACTGGATGGAGTTAAACAGAGATTTATTCAATGCGTTTAAGCTAGAAAAAACAGTATTTTTTATTGTGGTGGTCATGATTGTGTTGGTGGCATCGTTTAATATCATCAGTACTTTAACCTTATTGGTTTTAACCAAAGCTAGAGAAATTTCTATTTTAAAAACATTGGGTGCAACCCGTAAGAGTATTGCCAAGATATTCATGTTTTGCGGTTTTGTGTTGGGGACGCTTGGAACGCTATTGGGGCTTATGCTAGGAATTGTTGGCTGTTACATGTTGGAACATTATTTTCCTTTTCCACTCAATGCCAATGTTTATCAAGTGGACCACTTGCCCATAAGGATTGATGTTTTAGAATGGACCTGGGTTGGTGTTTGTGCGCTGAGTATAAGTTTTTTATCAACCTTATATCCAGCGTTTAAAGCTTCTAAGTTAGAGCCTTCAGAGGGAATACGCTATGATATCTAATTCAGACCTTTCCATTAAGGCAGAAAATATTTCTAAAGCATATATAAAAAACAATCATGAAAAGATTGAAGTGCTTAAAGACCTCAACTTTGAAATTAGCAGTGGACAGTCGGCAGCTGTTGTTGGTCATTCAGGATGTGGGAAGTCTACATTTCTACAAATTTTAGGAACCTTATTAAAACCTAATTCAGGCCAAATTTTAATTGGAGATGAAGCCGTTTTAACCAAAAAAGACCGTGAATTGTCGGCTTTTAGAAATAAAAACATTGGTTTTGTTTTTCAATTTCATCATTTATTGCCAGACTTTACCGCCTCGGAAAATGTGGCCATTCCTTTATTAATGCAAAAAATGAGTATGCAAAAAGCTTTAAAAAAAGCTGAGGATGCCTTAAAAGAAGTAGACTTATTTGACCGCAAAGATCATAAACCTTCAGCGATGTCAGGTGGAGAGCAGCAAAGAACAGCACTTGCCAGAGCGTTGGTCACTCAACCCAAAATTGTTCTAGCGGATGAGCCTACCGGTAATTTAGATGAAGAAACTGGTGCTGGTGTTGGGCAGCTATTGTTTGAGCATGTAAAACAGTATAATTGTGCATTAGTTGTTGTAACACATAATAGAAACTTGGCTAAGTCTGCAGATCGTGTATTAAGGTTGAGCAATGGCTGCTTGGTCCAAGAAGATTTGAGTTAGTGATATTGTTTTGAGATTATGCAAAGGTATTTAGTGAAAAATTTTTGTAAGCTTTTTCCTGTTTTATTGGGTCTAAGTTTTTTTGTAATTAACCTTGGCCAGGCCTATAGCCAAACCATTCGTAGTGTTGAGGTTGTTGGTAATAAACGCGTAGAAAAAGATGCGGTTTTGGCTGTAGTGACCTCTAGTGCTGGGGAGACTTTAGATCGACAGAAAATAAAAAGTGATATTGAAAACATTAATGCTTTAGGCTTTTTCTCAGAAATAGAAGCGTCAATCAATGATCAAGGGGACTTGCTTTACACTCTTAAGGAAAAACCTTTTATTGAAAAAATAAAATTTGTGGGTAATGCCAATGAAAAAGAAGAAGACTTAAAAGAAAAGCTAGAAATCAAAGCCTACAGTTTTTTAAAAGAGGAAGATTTACAAAAATCTCTGAATAATATTCAAGATCACTATACCAGCAAAGGCTACCATCTAGCTGATATAGACTATACATTAGAAAAACTAGATAATGAAAAACAGGGCAGCGTTCTGGTTATCAAAATAGATGAGAGCAAAAAGGTCAAAGTCACGCGCATCAGTTTTATTGGGAACACTGTATTCAGTGAAAAAGAGCTACGCAGTTTTTTATTTACCAAAGAAAAAAACTTTTTAAGTTTTATTTCTTCAGCTGGAAGTTACCAAAAAGATATGTTGGCTCAAGATCAGCAAATCATCAAAAGTCGTTATGGAAATAAAGGGTATATCAATGCCAAGGTTTTAGAGCCTTTGATAAAAATTACAGCGGATAAAAGTGAGATTCATATTTTCTTTAAAATTGAAGAGGGTGAAAAGTATACAGTTGGTAATGTTGATATCGATGGCGAACTTTTGGAACCAAAAGATAAATTGCTTGAGAAAGTTAAACTAAAATCTGGAGAAGTTTTTGATACTTTGATCTTGCAACGTGATATTGCAAATTTGTCAGATGTGTATGCCAAAAAGGGCTATGCTTATGTGAATGTTATACCTCAGGATCAACGTGATGAACGGAATAAAGTTGTCAGTATTACCTATGCCATACAGCCGGGCCCAAAAATTAGAATCAACAGAATTCAATTTACCGGTAATCAAAGTACCCGAGATAAAGTGCTCCGACGTGAAATGGAAATTCATGAAGGTGATATTTATAATATTGAAAAAATACGCAACTCTAAAGCCAGTATAGAACGTTTGGCTTTGTTTGAGGAAGTTCGCTTAAAGACACCTAAATCTGAACAAGAGAATACAGTAGACTTAATTTTTGAGGTGAAAGAAAAAGAAACGGGTAGTTTTAATATTGGTGCCGGGTTCAATACTTTAGATTCTTTTCAACTGCTAGGAACAGTGCAAAAGCGGAATCTTTTTGGTTATGGCGTTGATTTAAATTTTAATGCTAGAGTGGGTGGCCGAACCCAAGCATTTAACTTGACTTATAGAGACCCCTATTTTTTAGATAGTAAATGGGGAATGAACTTAAGTGCATTCAATATAGAACGACAATTCTTTGACTTTGATTTGACTTCTAGAGGCGGGTCCTTGGGATTTGATTACTTGCTTTATCAAAAGGGCTTAGAACGGGTTCGTTTGGGGTTAACCTATTCTCTGGTAGATCAGATTTTATCAGACTTAAGGCCAACGGTAGAAAATGTCTTTTCAGGAGGCTTAACATCGAGTGTTACGGCAACATTGGTCAGAGATACACGTAATAAAGTGTTTCAGCCCGATAAGGGATCGTTCTTGCAGCTATCTCAGGAAGTTGCTGGAGGACCGTTTGGTGGAGAAAATTCATTTTCAAAGAGTGAGTTTGACGGGCGCTGGTTTTTCCCTTTATTTAGAGAAAGCAAAATTCCTGTGATTAAAGATTCAGTTTTTGCGCTTCACTTTAAAACCGGTTACGTGGCACCACTCAACAGCGATGAACGGGTTCCTTTGTTTGAGCGTTATTTCCCAGGGGGTATTTTAAGTTTAAGAGGTTTCCGTATTAGATCTTTGGGACCTAAAATTCAAGTGGCGTCAAGCAATGATCCATCCAGCTTACAAACCTCAGACTTTGTAATTGGAGGTAATAAACAAGTTATCTTTAATGCTGAATACTTATTTCCAATTGTTAAAGCGGCTAATATTAGAGGTGTTTTGTTTTTTGATATGGGAAATGCTTTTGACAATGATGAAAGCATGTTTACTATTGAAGGACAAAGACAAAGCGTTGGGTTTGGCTTTAGATGGTTTTCGCCAATTGGACCGCTCCGCTTTGAGTGGGGCTACCCACTGGATAAAAAAGAAGACGAAAACAACGTAGTATTTGACTTTACGATTGGTTCGTTGTTTTAAGAGGGGATGAAATTAATAATGAAAAAAGTTATAACAATTTTAATCTTAAGTTTAACTGTATCTGCTCAGTTGTGGGCAAACAATATTGCTGTTTTTAATATTCAAGATGTTGTTGATAGCATTGATGAAGGTAAAAAGGCTAAATCAGCAATGGAAACATCAATGTCAGATGCTCAGAAAAAGCAAAAAGAGTTTACTGAGCTTCAAACCAAGTTTGGAAAATTACAAGAAGAGTTTGGTAAAATGCGTTTGGCCTGGGATAAAAAAGTTTTAGAACAAAAGCAAAATGCGCTTATTGCAATGCAAAAAGATTTACAAAGTAAGGCCGTTGAGCTGCAAAAATTAGACAACGAACTTCGTAAAAAAGAGCTTCAGTATCAGGCTGTAATCGGTAAAAAAATCCAAGAAGTGATTAAAAAAATTGCATCAACGGGTTCATATGATTTAATTTTAGAAAAGTTGGAGTCTGGAGTTCACTTCAGTAAGCCAAAAATGGATATCACAGATTTGGTGATCAAAGAGTACAATAAAGTGCATAAAAAATAAGATTTTTATACATGATACATTTCAATCTAATTTTCACAATATGATAAAGGCACGTAGCTCAGTGGGAGAGCGCTACCCTGACACGGTAGAGGTCGGCAGTTCAATCCTGCCCGTGCCTACCATTTTATATAAAACCCCAGTAAAAAAGAGATGAAGTTGATTAAATTATCCTTACCCAATGGAGATATAAAAGAAATTGAACAGGGCAGTTGTGGTCTTGATGTGGCACACATGATTGGCTCAGGCTTGGCTAAAGCGGCGCTCGCAGTGGAGTACAATGGGAAACTGCTAGATTTAAGAAGCCCTTTACTAGAAGATGGTACGTTTTCAGTCATCACCAGCAAAGATCCTAAAGGTCAAGAAGTGATTAAACATTCTGCTGAGCATATTATGGCTCAGGTGGTTAAAGAAATTTGGCCCAAGACTCAAGTGGATGTGGGAAGAACCGATCACAGTGAAAAGTTTCAATATGATTTTAAAGTTGAGCAGCCGTTCACTGAAGAAGATTTAGAAAAAATAGAAAAAGCCATGCAAAAAAGCATTGGTCAAAAACATGCTTTTTCACGCCAGGTTGTGACGCGACAAGAAGCCGAAACCATCTTTAAGGAAAAAGGTGAGTTGCTTAAGTTAGAGCGTTTGGCAGATATACCTGAAGATGAAGAGATTACTATTTTTAGTCATGGTGGCTTTGTTGATTTATGCAGAGGCCCACACGTTCAGCACGCTGGACAAATCGGTGCTGTAAAAATATTAGACTCTTCTGCATCTTATTTTAAAGGTGATGAGAACAATGAAGTTTTACAAAGAGTCTATGGTACAGCCTTTTCAAACAAAACAGAATTAAAAGAGTATTTAGCCCTGATTGAAGAAGCCAAGCGCAGAGACCATCGTAAACTGGGTAAAGAGCTTGATTTATTTAGCGTCTCAGATGAAGTTGGGCCAGGTTTAATTTTGTGGCACCCTAAAGGTGCTTTGCTAAGGCATTTGGTTGAGGAATTCTGGAAACAGCAGCATTTAGAAAATGGTTATGACTTTGCGTACACACCACACATTGCCAAGTCAAAATTATGGGAAACATCTGGGCATACTGAGTTTTATCAGGAAAATATGTTTTCAGGCATGGATGTTGATGATCAAGGTTACTTGGTAAAACCCATGAATTGTCCATTTCACGTCCAGATTTTTAAATCTAAATTAAAAAGTTATAGAGACTTACCCGTGCGCATTGCAGAACTGGGAACGGTCTATCGTTATGAACGTTCAGGGGTGTTGCATGGCTTATTGCGTGTGCGAGGGTTTACCCAAGATGATGCCCATTTATTTGTTGCACCAAAACAATTGAATGAGGAAATCTATCAAGTCTTGCAGTTTGTGCAAAAAATGTTTGCTCGCTTTGATTTTCATGAGTATGAAATTTATTTATCTACACGTCCAGAGAAGTCCGTAGGTTCAGATGAAGACTGGGCTTTGGCAACAGAAGCACTGCAAGGTGCTTTGGATAAGTCTGGTTTGCCTTACAATGAAGATCCAGGTGAAGGGGTGTTTTATGGACCCAAAATTGATATTAAAATAAAAGATTCTATCGGTAGGTCTTGGCAATGTGCTACAATACAAGCTGACTTTAATTTACCCATGCGTTTTAACTTGCAGTTTGTTGATGATGATGGCCAGAAAAAAGCACCCATTATGATTCATAGAGCCCTATTTGGCTCAATTGAACGTTTTTTAGGATGTTTGATTGAGCATTATGCAGGCGTATTTCCTTTTTGGTTGTCACCTGTACAATTAAAGCTTTTACCGATTACTCAAGATCACCACGCTTACGCAAAAGACTTAAAAAATAAGCTTGAGTTTCAAGGTTACAGGGTTGAACTTGATGATAGAAGCGAAAAATTGGGCTATAAAATAAGAGAAGCTCAAATGGAAAAAGTTCCCTACGCATTAGTAATTGGGGATCAGGAAGTTAAGGATAAAACAGTGTCTTTGCGTGCTAGAGGCGAAAAAAATATGAAAACTTACAGTCTAGATGATTTAAATACATTTTTACAAAAAAATATGGAGGAGAAATAACTAAGTGAAGAAAAATGAATACAGACAAAGGGTCAATAGAATGATCCGTGTGCCAAAAGTGCGTGTTATAGGTCCTGATGGCGATCAATTAGGCGTATTAGATACACAAGAAGCTTTAAGAATTGCTCAAGATAAACAGTTGGATTTAATAGAAATTTCTCCAAAAGCCAGACCTCCAGTATGTAAGATCATGGATTATGGTAAATTTAAGTATCAACAAAAGAAAAAAAATCAAGAAGCCAAGAAAAATCAAAGTGTAATTCAGGTCAAAGAAATTAAAATGCGACCCTCAACGGACTTGCATGACTTCAACTTTAAACTTAAACATATTGAAAAATTTCTAGGTGAAGGCAATAAAGTTAAAGTCACCATTCGGTTTAGGGGGAGAGAAGTGGTCCATTCAGAGCTTGGTTTAACCATGCTCAATAAAATCAGTGAAAACCTTGAAGATAAATGTACCATTGACCAATCACCAAAGCTTGAAGGGCGTAACATGACCATGGTTTTAGGGCCCAAAAAATAACCCAAGTTACATTTTAAAAGAAAAGTAAGAAACAAGCGCAAGGGCACGTACTCTTGTAAAATTTCAAAAAAAGATTGATTTGCACTTAAAAATGGTTTATTGAGTGCGATCTATACAGATGTTTATGGGTAAGGGCCCAAACGAAGGAGAAATACAATGCCTAAAATGAAAACAAGAAGAGGCGCAGCAAAACGTTTAAAAATAACCAAAAGTGGTAAAATTAAGGCTAAAAAAGCTAATTTGCGTCACATTTTGACTTCAAAGGACCCAAAACGCAAAAGACAGCTAAGAAAACGCATGTACATTGCTGGAGTTGATGAAGCAAGAGTACTGAAAATGCTTCCATATGGTTGAAGATAAAACTAAAGTTATAGAATTTTATTAAGACAAGCAGCAGTAGATTGAAAGAAGGATAGAGATATGCCTAGAGTAAAAAGAGGATTTAAAGCCAATAGAAGACGTAAAAAGCTTATGGATAGAGCTGAGGGCTTTAGAGGAAGACGTAAAAACTGTTATTCTCTGGCAGCCATTGCAGTAGAGCGTGCTTTAGACAATGCTTATACCGGCAGAAAAAATAGAAAACGTGACTTTAGACGACTTTGGATTCAGAGAATTAACGCAGCCGCCAGAAACTTTGATTTAAGTTACAGCCGCTTTATGGCATTGCTTAAAAAATCTGGCTTAGAACTGAATCGTAAAGTTTTGGCAGATATTGCAGTTAAAGACCCAAAAGGTTTTGAAGATATTGTAAATACTGTTAAAAAAGCTGCGTGAGTTTAGATAAATTAAAAAGAATTTATAAAAAAGCTGAACAAGACCTTACCAAACTAAAAGATCTTGCTCAGCTTAATAACGTAAAAGCCCACTACTTAGGTAAACAGGGTTTGTTAAAAGATTTTCTCAAAGATCTTTCTAAGCTAAGCAATGACGAGAAAAAAATTTTTGGCAAAGAAGTCAATGCCATTAAGAACAGTTTAGAAGAAAAATTCCAAAATAAAAAATCAGATTTAGAGACTAAATTAGAAGCTGCTAAGCTGGCTTCTGAAAAAATAGATATTACTTTACCAGGTAAAAAAAACAGACCTGGATCACTTCATCCTTTAAGTATTGTTGAAAATGAGATCGTGAATGCTTTGAAGTCTTTAGGCTTTTCAGTAGCCTCAGGACCAGAAATTGAATCAGATTATTATAATTTTGAAGCATTGAATTTTCCAAAAAACCATCCTGCCCGTGACATGCAAGACACCTTTTTTGTCGATGAACAAACTGTTTTAAGGACACATACATCACCTGTTCAAGTTAGGTGTATGGAAAAAAACGATCCACCTCTGCGTATAATAGTGCCAGGACGTGTTTATAGAAATGATGCTGACGCAACTCATTCTCCTGTTTTTCATCAAGTTGAAGGACTGTGTGTGGATGCGGATATTAATTTTGGTGACTTAAAAGGAACTTTAGAAGCCTTTATTAAGATGATTTTTGGTAGCTCGGTAAAAACAAGGTTTAGACCCAGTTTTTTTCCATTTACAGAACCCAGTGCAGAGCTAGATATCATGGGCAAAAATGGTTGGATGGAAATTTTAGGCTGTGGCATGGTTGATCCCAATGTTTTTAGGGCTGTCATAGAAAAACGCCAAGAGTCCTGTTCAGAGTCACCCTATGATCCTGAAAAGATATCCGGTTTTGCTTTTGGTTTAGGAGTAGAGCGGGTAGCCATGCTCTTGCATGGTATTGATGATCTTCGTGCCTTTTATGAGAATGACACTCGATTTATTAGCCAGTTTGGGTAAAGTGTTAAAGCAAAAAATTTTAAAGATAAAACAATTTATTTTGTCTTCTAGAGTAAAACGGATAATTTTAATGAGAAAGATTTAGTGCCTTATGAAAGTTTTATTGAGTTGGTTGAATGAATATTTAATTGATAAAGTTGATGCAAAAACTGTAGAAGAGTCTTTGTTAAGGGTTGGTATTGAAGTTGCTACAATTCAGCACTTGGGAAAAGGCTTGGAAGATGTTGTTGTTGCAAAAGTCAATAACTTTATTCCACACCCCAATGCAGATAAATTGCGTTTGTGTGATGTGACCGATGGTAAAGAAACATTTAAAATTGTATGTGGAGCAAAAAACTTCAATAAAGGTGATTGTGTCGCTTTAGCTAAAATTGGTGCTGTGTTGCCCAATGGCTTGAAAATCAAAGCATCAAAAATAAGAGGTGAAGAGTCATTTGGTATGCTGTGTTCTAAAGATGAGTTAGGCTTAGCACAAGGGGATGATGAGGGTATTATTGTTTTTGATGAAAAAGTCAACTTAGGTGAGCCCGCGGCTAAACAGTTGGGCTTAGATGATACTTTATTTGAGTTAGAGTTAACGCCCAATAGAGGGGATTGTTTGAGTATGCTGGGAGTTGCTAGAGAAGTGGCTGCTGCGCTAAACGGTAAGAGCAAAAGCCTAGACTACGGTTATGGAAAAGATGACAGCTCTATCCAAGTTGAAGTTATTGAAAAACAACATGTTGACTGTTACACTTTGGTAGAAATTAACGACCTTGAATGCAAGTTAAGTGAACAAAAAATAAGCAACCGTTTACAGACAATAGGTCAAAGGTCAATCAACGCTATTGTTGATATTGGCAATTATTGTATGTTTGAGACTGGACAGCCCTTGCATGCTTTTGATCGAGATAAGCTTGTAGGAAAGATATCTGTTCGGTTTGCTAAGGCAGGAGAAAAAATACTGTGTTTAGATGATGTTGAACGCAGTCTGAATGAGCAAGATTTGATTATTGCAGATGAAGAGGGGCCGGTGGCTCTAGCTGGAATTATTGGTGGAGCTAGGACAAGTGTAAACTTGGAGAGCAAAAATATTTTATTGGAAGCTGCCAGTTTTGATGCCGGACTTGTTAGACAAACAGCTAAAAGATTAAAACTATCAACGGATAGTTCATACCGTTTTGAGCGGTTTGTTGACCCAAAAGCTGTTTGGCCAAGTGCTTTAAAAGCAGCAAAAATGATTATAAAAACCTGTGGTGGACACCAAGCATCCACAACATGGTATGAGAAAGAGCAGCATAAAGAGCAAGAGTATATTTTAAAGCAGCATACCATCAGAAGGGTTCTAGGAACTGATTTGCCTGAAGCAGGTGAATGCCTTTCACGATTAGGGATGTCTGTACAAAAGTATGGAGATGATCTTAGAGTTGAAGTCCCTACTTATAGACATGATATCAGCAGAGAAATAGATCTGGTTGAGGAAGTGGCAAGAATCTATGGTTATGATAACTTTAAGGGGACAATCCCAAAATTAAATACTTTTTCTTCAATACAAGATGAGTTTACAATTGATCATAAAATCAAATCTGTCTTGAAGTGTGCATCTTATAATGAAGTAAAAAACTACAGTTTTTTTTCTGAACAAGACTCAAGGTTAAATAACTATTGGCATCAAGAAGCTATTAGCTTAAAAAATGCATTAAATGAAAACACTGAATGGATGCGCAATAGTCTAATTCCAGGACTTTTACATAATTTAAAACTTAACCATAGCCAACAACAAAAACAGATAAAAATTTTTGAAATCTCTAAAACCTATGGAAAACACGCATCAAAAACAAACAGTGAAAACTTTTCTCCAGCAAGTGAAAAAAAGTGCCTGGCCATGTTGATCAGTGGAAACGTGGATGAAAAAAAATGGTACATGTCTGAACAAGGAGAGCTTGATTTTTTTACCTTAAAGGGTGATTTGGAAACTATTTTTGATCAATATGCTTTAGGACAGCTAGCATGGCAACAAACCCAAGACCTTGCCTTTTTACACCCAGGAAAATCGGCATTGATTCAATTTCAAAATAAAGTTATTGGTTTTATTGGTGAACTTCATCCTTCAGTATGTAGACAGTACGATATACCTAGCTGTTATGTATTGGAGCTACAAACGCAATCTCTTGAAAATATGCTTTCTAGAAGAAAAAAATACAAAGCCTTTTCTTCATATCCAAGTATATCTCGAGATTTTAGTTTTGTTGTAGATAAAGATTTATTTGTGGGCGAGTTTATAGACTTTGTAAGTAAGCAAAAAATTAAAGATTGTGTGGATGTTCAATTGTTTGACTTATTTGAATCCAAAAAGTTAGGTAAAGATAAAAAAAGTATTGCAATAAAACTCAAGTTTCAGTCTAAAGAAAAAACTTTACAAGACAAAGATGTGGACAAACAGTGTGAAAAATTATTGAAAACCATTGATAAACAATACAGTTTAGAAGTAAGACAATAGCCGTATTTTGCGCGGTTGACAGATAATTAACTTTGAGTTTAGAATTAGTGTGGTTTGGAAGAGTTTAGAGTTAAAATAAAGCAAAGCATACCCAATAAGATTTTTTTTAAAATTGGAGAAGTGGCTGAGATCACTCAATTGGAACCCTATGTCCTTAGATATTGGGAAAACGAATTTAATTTTAAATTGAATAAAACCAATCACAAGCAGCGACTCTATCAGCGTAAAGATATCAATGATATATTATTGGTTAAAAAGCTTTTGTACGATGAAAAATTCACCATTGCTGGAGCAAAGAAGAAAATAAAAGAGCTCAAAAAAAAGCAGCGTCAAAACCAATTGAGCTTGGTTTATGATTCACCTAAAAATGAAGCTTTGTCGGATAAAAGCATTAAAACTAGTTCAAAAGTTAAAAAAACAGACTCAAATATTATTGCCATAAAACGAGAATTAAACTCTATTTTAAATGAATTAAAAGAGTTTAAATAAGCATGATTTATCTCGATTATCACGCAACCACGCCGTGTTTGGAAAATGTTTTACAGGAGATGAATCAATTTCACTTGCACAGCTTTGCTAATATTGGGTCAGAGCACGCTTTAGGGAAAAAAGCGAATGAAGAATTTTTAGCCATACAAGATAACTTAATACAAAAAACTCAACTTAAGACATTTAAGTTACTTTACACATCTGGGGCAACAGAGTCGATCAATATTGCTCATCAGGGTTTATTGCAATATTGTAAAACTCATAACAAACAAATTATTAGTACCCATATAGAACACAAAGCAACTTTAAATGTACTTGCCTTTATGCAAAAACAGGGTGTTCATGTAGAATATTTGGCTGTGGATGCATGTGGGCGGATTGATCTCAATCAACTAGAACAGCTGTTAAAACAAAGACCTACAGCCTTATTGAGCTTTATTCACGGCAATAATGAAATGGGGGTTGTGCAAGATGAACAAAGCTGTATTGCTTTGGCCAAAGATGCGGGTGCTTGGGTGCATATGGATATCTCTCAGTCTATGTGTGTACAAGCGTCTTTGAGAAACTATCAAGAGGTTGATATGTTATCCTTTTCTGGTCATAAAATTTATGGTCCCAAAGGTATAGGGGGCTTGATTATCAATACAACATCCTCTAAACGTATGCCTCTTACAGCCTTAATGTATGGGGGTGAACAAAGTCATGCATTAAAACCGGGAACACATCCCACAGCCTTAGCGGTGGGTCTATGTACCGCATTGAATGAATGTTTTACCCACGCACAACAAAGACAACAGCATTTTTTAACTTTAAAACAGTATTTTCTCAAACAATTAGAAAAAAGACTTGATGGCTGGCATCTCACAGGGGACTTGAAATACACCTTGCCACACAATATTCATTTAAACTTTGATGGGATTCATCACAAGCTTGTTCAAGCATTAAAAAAGATTGCAGTATCATCGGGATCAACCTGTAGTTCAAGTAATCAGGCGCCTTCGCATGTTCTTAAAGCTCTAGGGATGAGTGACAGCAGAGCAAGATCAAGCATTCGCATAGGCTTAGGTATTGATAATAGCCAGGAAGACATGGATACTGCAGTTGAAGATATTGCTCAAACTGTAAAAAAAATACGTGAAAAAACAAGCATTTAAGCGCTAGGATATTGACTTCATTCTAGAACTCATATAGCTAAAGCAATGAGTTCGGGACGTAGCGCAGCCTGGTAGCGCACATGCATGGGGTGCATGGGGTCGCTGGTTCAAATCCAGTCGTCCCGACCATTTCTCCGATAACTATCTAAAATCATTTAATAATTTTTTCATATAGTCCTTTTGGGAAAGAAATGGGAAAGATAAAAAAATTTCATTGCTGACGGTTTTATTATTTTGAACAAACTGCTCTAGAAATTAATATTATCCAACACAGTTTGCTCTTTTTGAATTTAGAGAAATTACATTATTCATCCCTCCGTTATCAGGAGAAGGATTGGATTTTTTAATTTTACCAAATTCAAAATCAACAATGGCATCACGTTGGGTTTGCTCAGTGACTTTTGCATAATGCTGAGTGATACGAAGATCTTGATGTCCTAAAGCTGCTTGAGCACCACGAATGTTTCTCGTCTGGTTTGCATAGATTGATGCAAAAGAGTGTCTTAAAACGTGTGTAGAGCGCATGGGAAGCCCTAGTTTTTTAAAGGCATCTTTGTATGCACGTTGGATAGCATTATACTTAATCAATTCACCTTTTCTGTGAAATACCAATTGTTGTTCAGGGTTGAGCGCTTTCCATTCAGTCAGTAGTTGAACCAATTTTTCGGGCATGACAATTTTTCTAAAAACACCTGTTTTGGTGTTTTCTCGGATCTTGGGTTGTTTGGTCCAAAGATCCCAATTGCATACTCTTTTGATTTCTACTGTTTGACTTTGAAAGTTCACGCAGTCCCACATTAAACCACAA